>NZ_DDDQ01000127.1:0-32410 GCF_002336325.1 Roseivirga sp. UBA1976
TGCTTTAAGGCCGTCTTCGGCCGATTCTACAAGCTTTGGCAAGTCGCGATAGGCATCGGGTCCCACCACTACATCTACTATTTTTTCTTCCTCAAGCAGTTTGTCTTTCAATCGTTCGGCCATGCAACCCAATACTCCAATGGTCATGTTGGGCTTGCTTTTCTTTACAGCATTGAAGTGATTGAGCCTGTTACGAACGGTTTGTTCGGCCTTCTCACGTATGGAACAGGTATTGAGAAAGACCACATCGGCATTCTCAAAGTCAGAAGTAGTATCATACCCATTCTCCTTCATAATGGAGGTAACGATTTCACTATCTGCAAAATTCATCTGACAGCCATAGCTCTCTATATAGAGCTTCTTTGCTTTGCCGGTATTCTCCTCTTTAGAGGTTTTTACCGTTTCCATGGCTTCCTGACTGTTTCTGTCGACTATATCAATGTCTTGAATGATATTGCTCATACCTTTCCCTGCTCAGTTTTGAGGCGCAAATATAATCCTTTTTGGTGGGAATTGTGACAGATTGGCAGGAAACTCTGAGGCTCATTTAAGTAGGGCGGGGTAGAGCTCCGCTTGGCCGACCACGTATTTCTACGCGGCAGCATAACGCGTATTTTGTATCCTGTGTGGGGTATTTATTCTCTCTAATTTCGCATAGAACAAATTAACCTTAACATGAAAAACAAATTATTTGGCGGCATTTCGTGGGTGTTCTTTACCTTGGTATGTCTTGCCTATTCATCTTGTGAAAAGAAAGTGGAGTTGCCAAAGTACACTTACTCGCTAAGCCTGGCTTTGAAACCTCAGCAAAATGCTCCGGCTTTGCAATCATTTGTGCATGGAGTAGATGGTGACAATTGGTTGCTTTTTGCCGGACGTACCAATCAGGACTTAGATGATGGAGGTCTTCACGATCTCAATGGCAATTACACTTCTACCTCATTTGTGCCTTGGTCTTTCAATGAAAACATTCTGGTTTATAATGTGGCCACCGATGAGCTTCAGGGAATGTCTTTCGATGATATGGTAGCAAAAATTCAAGGATACAAAGCCAAAACCGGCTTACTGGCGGCTTTAAAGGCAAACGAAACCATTTTCAGAAATTCTAACCCTTTGGTAACACAGCAAGGCGAATATGTATATGTGTTAGGAGGCTATGGCACGCCCATAAGCGATACGCAGAGCTCTGGTGCCTATGAAACCTTTAACCAATTGGCCCGGGTGCATGTGCCTTCTCTCATTAACCTGATAACCACCGATTCGCAAGAGGGCATTGACTGGAAGAACATATTTGCTTTTGGAGTGCCGGATACGCTGAGAAGTACCGGAGGAGAAATGCTAATGATTGGAGATTCGCTCTACGTAGCCGGAGGGCATAATTTTGGAAATAAGGCTTCTAATTTTCAGAAGTACCTGGACGGTGTTTTTCCTATGAAAATCACTAAAACGGACTCTTTCTCTTTAAAAGCAGCTTTGGGTGCTCCAATCTCCGACTTACCGGCAGCATCTATAAGCAAGAGTTTTGCAGACAATAAGTCCACTTTTCGCAGACGAGATGGCCCAATAGTACCTGCATTGTTTAAGAATGGCAATGAACTAAATGCCGGCCTCACTTTTTACGGTGGTGTTTTTAAACCGGATAGTGTAGTCATAAAAGATAAGGATACCACGAGCTATTTATTGGCCTGGAACGATGCCATTTATGTGCACCCGGGTATTAAAGCCAATAATGCCGATACTTCGAGTGCTTATTATACTGTAGATTCAAAGTACTATCAGGCCAATCTTAATGTGTATTCCTGTGTAGATATAGAACTATACGATCCAAACACCAATACTGTAATTACCTTCTTGGTAGGGGGAATTGGGAACGGTAGCTATCAAGGGCCGGAAACTCTCTCGGAGTTTACCAACTCTTTGCTAAGCATTAGTTACGATGTAAATGGTAATTCTAGTACAAAGACTCAACTGAGTACCAATATATTTGGGACCACCAATTTTTATGGAGCTGAGTCGGCCTTTTTCTTTAAGAATGGGATCAATATTCCTACTGTAGAAGCTCTGCAGGGCGAAACAGAAGTGATTAATGCCGGTGCCCTGGAGTTTTCGAATAATGAAATTGAATTAGGTTACCTTTTTGGTGGCATTGAAGCTTTTGAAGGTGGCCCCGGTACTTATGGTCCGGGTAAGTCTTCTGCTTCTAATAAAATATGGAAAGTGACACTTTCCAGATCCAATAATTAATAGGGGTGAAACGAAAAGAGGCCTTGCTACAAAACAATGTGGCGGCCTCTTTTTTTATTCTCCTTTCAGTATTCTGTGTAAGGCACTGGCTTTCAATAGGCATTCCTCATATTCGCTGGCCGAATCGGCATCATAAGTAATGGCACTACCTACCTGAAAAGAATAGACCCCACTTTGTGCATTAACAAACAGACTTCTGATAAGTACATTAAAATCAAAGTCTCCGTTGGGCTCAATATAGCCTGCTGCTCCTGAAAATGCACCCCTCTTAGTGTTTTCGTATTGCTCTATGAGTTGCATTACTTTAACCTTGGGAGCTCCCGTCATACTGCCCATGGGAAAGGCGTGCTTAATGGCATCTATGGAATCGACATCGGATCTCAGTTCAGCGACTACCGTACTAATCATTTGATGTACCTGCTCAAAAGAGTAGAGGCCAAAAAGTTCTTCGACCTTAACCGTACCCGGTTTGGAGGTTCTGGCCAAATCATTCCGCACCAGGTCTACAATCATCATGTTTTCAGCAATTTCTTTTTCACTTGTGCGCAGTTGTTCTTTCAGTAGTTGATCTTCGGTTGTATTGGCCGAACGCGGCCGGGTGCCTTTGATGGGTTGCGAAATTATCTTTGTGCCTTCTTTTTTGAGGAAACGCTCCGGAGAAGCACAAACTATAAACTGATGATTGAACTTTTGAAGGCAGGAAAAGGGCTTGGGCGATATGGTGTTTAGCCTAAGGTAAGTGTCAACCGGATTCCAGTTTTGAACCGTTCCGTGAAACTCCTGGCAGAAATTAATTTCATAACAATCGCCCTCTTCAATGTGCTGTCTCAGTCGGTCTACTGTGTCTATGTATTGCTCTCTGGTAATGGAAGCTTGTGGTGAAGTAAAAATGCTGGCCGAATCGATTTTGTCGGTTAGTGCAATTTCTTCAGTTAAAGAAGGCTGCTCTGAGACAATGCGCAATCCGTCATCTTCAAAAAAAATGAGGTGCTCCGGCTCAAAGAAGGCTAATGGTTCAAATGCCAGGCGGTCGGTATTGTGGCTTTGCAGGTCTTCGATCTCATTCTTTAAATCATAACCAATAAAACCAAAAAGCCATCGGCCGGGAGCCAAATGCCTGAGTTGCTCAAAGTAATTGTTTTTGGTTCCGAAAACCGACTTGCTACCCACAGCAAGTACATGCCTGAATCCGTCATGGGGATAGGCAATGCCATTGTTTTGGTGGTAAGAGAAATAAGCAAATTGGTTGGCCCAGCGCAGGCAATCTTCAGTCCATTGCTGCCGGTTTCTGTCTCTATATGGAATAAAGTAGGTCAAGCCAAAGTTTTGGCAAAAATGCGCAAAGCTGGGAGTATAAAAAAAGAGACACTCTTAAAAGTAAGCCTACTGTAAGTCTACTTGTCGTAGAAGAAGGCCTCTTCAAGAGTGTCTCCGGTCATGAATGTAGTAATACCTTATTCCATAGTATTGTTACCTGAACCGGCTTCTAGTTCAAAGCCCACGTTTACGGTATTGTAAATAAAATCGTCTTTTAGCTTTTCGGCCAGTGAAGCTCTTTCCTTAAACTTGAGACCCCATTCGGTGCGGTCAATGTTAAAGTTGGCAACGGCTTTTACAACACCATTTTCAATCTTTACTGAGGCCGGGAAAGAAATGTTTTTGGTAGTCCCTCTCATGGTAAGGTTTCCGGAAATGATATGCGTTGGGTTTTCAACCATAATCTCACTCAATGATGCCGGAGTATATTCTGTTTCGGGCTCATCAAGATCGGCCTGCAAAGCGTTGGCATCGTATGCTCTGGCTCCGGTAATCTCAAAGGTTGCCGTGGGGTGATTAGCAGCATCAAAAAAGTCGTCAGACATTAGGTGACCCTTCAACTTGGCATTCCACTCAGAGTCGGACGGCAAGTCCAATACCTCTAAAGAATTAATGTCTATGGTAAAAGAACCGCCAACAACTTCCTGACCTTTCAGCAAAACCTCACCTTCGGTAACAGCAATGGTGCCATTGTGTTTGCCGGCAGGCTTGCTGCCAATCCACGTAATCACACTTTTTTCGGTATTTACAGGTACCACGGTAGCATCAGTAGATGAAGCTACTTCCTTCGCTTCAGAGGTTTCTACCGTGTCGCTGCTTTTTGAGCCACAGGCTACAGTAAAAGCAGCCAAAATAGCTAGTGCAAGTGTTGATTTGAAAATCTTCATTTTAGTCTTTAATTATCAGTTTAACTTTGTTTCTGTTTTGCGATTATCATAACCGATAATCTCATGGTTTGTTTTGAATCTGATTGCAAAACTGATAAGAGTCTCTGAAAGTTCAATGTATATACATATAAATTTTTTATGGCACTAATAAAAGGAGTTAAAGGCAAGCGACCTGAAATAGATAATAGCTGTTGGATGGCGGATAATGCCACTGTGGTGGGTGATGTTAAAATGGCAGCCCATTGCAATGTTTGGTTCAATGCGGTGATCAGGGGAGACGTGTGCTCAGTAGAAATGGGAGAGAATTGCAATGTGCAGGATGGAGCCGTTATTCACGGAACTCTAAATCTTTCGAAGACTGTAATGGGTAAAAATGTGTCCATAGGTCACAATGCTATTGTACACGGATGCACCATTGAAGACAATGTGCTTATTGGTATGGGAGCCATTGTTATGGACAATGCCGTGATAAAGTCTGGAGCTATGGTAGCAGCCGGAGCAGTGGTATTGGCCAATACGGTGGTAGAAGCTAATTCTGTTTATGCGGGTACCCCGGCAAAAAAAGTGAAAGAGGTAGACGAGCGATTGAGAAAGGTAATAGAGAATACTCCTGAGAATTATAAAATGTATACCACCTGGATAGAAGACTAGGGCGGGTATCTTCGAAAATTCTTCTATCTTCAAACATGATTCGTAAACCCCAGGTGGGTGAGTATAATGAGTTTTATGCTACCTACATCAGTAAGATAGAAGGCGATAATATGATGAAGTTGCTCAGAGAGCAGCTTACGGGTTTTTCTTCATTCTTAAGTGCCATTTCCGAAGAAACTTCGGAGTACGCCTATGCTCCGGGAAAGTGGAGCATTAAAGGGGTGTTGGCGCATATCAATGATGTAGAACGAATTTTTGCATACAGGGCTCTATGTATAGCCAGAGGAGAAAAGACACCCTTGCCGGGTATGGATGAAAACGAGTATCAGGCCGCCAGCCCTTATAAGATTAGAACTTTTTCAAGCCTTACCGATGAGTTCGTAGCCATACGTACGGCCACGCTCTATTTGTTCGAAGATATGCCGGAGTCCGATACCCTGAAAGTAGGAACAGCCTCCGGTCATCCTGTTAGTGTAAGAGCACTGGCAGCCATGATTTACGGACATTGCGAGCATCATCGGGGCATCATCCAAAACAGATACCTCTAATGTTTATTGTCGATCCTCACAAAGAATATCAGAAACAAACCGAATCGAGAATGATTATTCGGTTTCAAGATTGCGATCCGCTTCGGCATCTCAACAACGCAAAGTATTTCGATTATTTTTTCAACGCCCGCGAAGATCAGGTACCTAAACTCTACGGAGTGGAAATAATGGATCTGATCAAATCATACGAAGCTTTTTGGGTGGTGTACAATCATCATATTGCCTACCTTAAGCCGGCCAATTTGGGCGAGTGGGTGCGTATAATCACGCGTCTTATCCATTTCGATGACAATACCATTGTAGTAGAATACCTGATGACAGACGATTACAAAAGTCATCTGAAAACACTCATGTGGACCACCTTTAAATACGTGGGAATGAATACAAGCCGCACAACGGTGCATTCCGATGAAGTAAAAGCCTATCTTAGGGCCATGCTTTATGGGCAAATCGATTATCATCCGGCACATTTCGATGACCGCGTGAAAAACATCAAGTCGGCCCTACAAAGTAATCTTTGATTTTCAAGAAAAAACATTTACATTATTTCTATAACTATTAATAAACAATTTAGATTTTATGCATTCCAATCAAGGTTTTGACCCTCAGGAAATTGAAGAGCTAAAGAAGGAAATGGCTGAACTGGGGCAATCCTATGTGGTGATCGATTCCGAAGACAATTCCGATGACTTCATGAACTTTTATTTTGTGGGTAAATACGAAGGCAAAGAAGTGATTTACGATGCCGTTATCTACACCCTCAAGCTTCAGCACAGCAGTGAAATATACGAGTTGGCAGAACACAAGGTGGCTCAAAAATTCCCGAACTATAAAAGCATAGTTTACGAAGAAGATGAGAATGGAGACATTGAGCCATTGAATGATGAAGAGGAGGAGATTGGCTTATACATGACCGAAGTAATGGACGAGCTGGAAGAAGACGAAGCTGTTAAAGTTCAGGAGCATGTAGATGTAGACCCAAACATTGACTATGGCATTGGCCTGGATGTGGGGCTACATGTAGATAAAATTACCCCTCAGGTAATAGAGAAATTCATCAAAGAATTTAATGATGATACGCTCAAGCTCGATCCGACTCACTACTCCTTTCAGTTCGATGATGAAGCCTAATGAATAATTAGCAAAAACGGCAGGAGAGTAGCTTCGTATTTTTCGCCAAAGATTGAAAATGAGAAAGCTTACTATTGTAATCATAGCATTGCTCTGTGTGACCTTGGGGTACGCGCAGAGCAATTTTAATGTAAAGGAACTCCGAAATAATTTACAGAAAGAACTGGATAGCCTGATCGCTCAACACGAAACACCCGGTGTTACTTATGCTGTGGTGTTGCCCAACAATGAGCTCATTTCGCTGGCAGCAGGCTGGGCCGATAGAGAAAATGGTGTTGCCATGACCCCCACCCACAAAATGCTTGGTGGCAGTACGGGTAAAGTATTCTATTCAGTGGTGGTAATGCAGCTGGTGAGCGAAGGTAAAATACAGCTCGATGTTCCCATTCAGCAGTACTTGGCCGGGTACGATTGGTTCAAACGCTTGCCCAATGCCCAAAATCTTACCATGAGAAGTTTGTTGAGGCATGAAAGTGGAATTCCCCGCTACGTGTTTAAGGAGCAGTTTCAGGCCGATGTGCTCAAAGATGCCGATAAGGTTTGGGAACCCAAAGAACTGCTGGCCTATGTGTTTGACGATGAGCCTTTATTTTCCGTTGGTGAAGGTTTTGCGTATTCCGATACCAATTACATCATTGCTGCCATGGTGGTAGAATCCGTTACCGGTAGAACCCTTTACCAGGAAACCATGGATCGAGTGGTGAAGAAGGCAGGGCTTAAATTTGTTGAACCGCAAGACAAGCGAACGTACAATGGACTGGCGCAAGGATACAACGAAGACGATCCCTTTTTTCCCGGCCTTGCCTTAGATGAACAAGGCCGAAGCCGATATAACTGGCAATTCGAATGGGCCGGAGGTGGCTTGGTAATTACCTCTCAAGACCTGGCCATTTTGGCAAAGCAGATATACGAAGGTAAAATGTTCAATCCGGACTTACTACCAGAGTATTTCAACGGAAGAGATGCTGCGGAATTGGGTGGTCAATGGGGCCTTGGTGTGCACATAAGAAACAGCCCCTATGGAAAGATTTATGGGCATAGTGGCTTTATGCCGGGCTATATAACCAACATATTCTACTTTGTGGAAGACGGTTTTGCCATTTGCTATCAAATTAATGGTTCGGCTGCCAAATACAGAAGTATTATGCGCGACTTACCACGATTAACAGCAATTGTTAAGGAAAGTATTCAGAACTAAAAACAACTGGGCGTACTTTTGATTTTTAAGTGATGTGTATGCTTAAAATTGCCTGGTCAGAAGTTTACGCCCATTCGTTGCCTCCCAACCATCGGTTTCCGATGGAAAAGTACAACCTGTTGCCCGAGCAGCTAATCTACGAAGGCACCATCAAAGAAGAGAATCTCTTTGCTCCTCAGCCTTTGGAGGAAGCCCAGGTACTTCGCACCCACGAAGCCGACTATTGGAAAAAGCTCAAAACCCTGAGCCTTTCCCGAAAAGAAGAGCGCAAAACGGGCTTTCCTCTCCCTGAGGCCTTGGTAAAAAGAGAAGTAACCATTATGAATGGTACGGTACAGGCGGCTCTTTTTGCCCTCCAACATGGGGTGGCCATGAATATTGCAGGTGGTACTCACCATGCCTTTACCAATAGGGGCGAAGGGTTCTGTCTGCTCAATGATATAGCCATTGCAGCCCATTACCTCTTAGACCAGCAACTGGCACGGCAGGTTTTAGTAGTAGATCTGGATGTACACCAAGGCAATGGCACAGCTCAGATTTTTAGAGAAGAACCTCGGGTTTTTACTTTCAGCATGCATGGAGAACGTAACTATCCGATGCATAAGGAGCAGTCAGACCTGGATGTTGATTTGCCCGATGGCACTGACGACAGCAGCTATTTAAGGCTGCTCGACAGGCACTTGAAAGAACTAATGGATAGGGTGCAGCCCAATTTTGTTTTCTTTCAATCGGGAGTAGATGTATTAGCTACCGATAAGCTCGGAAGGTTGGCCATGACTATCGAAGGCTGTAAACAGCGAGACCGTTTGGTACTAGAAACCTGCAAGCAACAGCGTGTACCACTTGTGGCCAGTATGGGAGGAGGGTATTCCGAACGCATTGCCCATATTGTCGAAGCTCATGCCAATACCTACAGGTTGGCTCAAGAGATTTTCTTTTAAGGTTTTGTTGAAGGCTATAGCCCGGTGTGATGGTATTTTTTCACCCTGTGCGGGGTATCGCTTAAATAATTCAATAGCCAATTCACACCAAATCATTTACTTTGCGTTAACAAAGTTTAAAGCAATCTGTCTTTTAACAATCCTTGCACAATAGCATATTGAACGTGCGAAACTCAACGAAATTCATGCGAAACCGCTGTTATTATATACTTCTGTTAGCTTTTCTCTCACTCCTGGCCAAAGCGCAAGAGCCCAATCATTTAAAAATCGACAGCCTCAACTCCTCTTACGATGAGCACAGCCCGGTGCTTAGCCCTGACGGGCAGACACTTTACTTTACCCGTGTGGGCCACGCGGCCAATATTGGTGGAGTGCTGGACCGAGGAGATATTTGGTTAAGTCGAAAGACAAAGTCGGGCTGGTCGCGCCCCGAACATGCCGGTAAAACCATTAATCATCCCGGTTTAAATGGAGTAGTGGGTTTTAGTGCTGATGGGCAGCGTATGTATTTACTTAATTATTTTGACCCGAATGGTAATGGCGGAGGCAATATGCGCAACGGCATAGCTGTTTCGCGGCTCGAAAATGGAGAATGGTCTACTCCCGAAAGGCTGAGAATTCGCTATTTCTCAAACGACTCACCGCATATAAGTGCCACCATCAACCCCGAAGAAACGGTGTTGATTATGGCCATTCGTTCTTATGAGTCCGAAGGAAACGAGGATTTGTATGTGTCTTTTAAGCAAGCCGATGGCGAGTGGAGCCAGCCGGAGAATTTAGGCAATACCATCAACACCTATGGAGAAGAGTGGTCGCCATTTTTAGCAGCCGATAATGAAACTCTATATTTTAGTTCCAATGCTCATGGTGGCTTTGGCGGTAGAGACATTTTTATGAGTAAGAGACTCAATGGTTCATGGAAAGATTGGTCTAAGCCCACCAATCTGGGAGGAGCCATTAATACAAAAGGCACAGAGCGAGACTATTTCATACCTGCCTCAGGTACAATGGCTTTTTTCTCCAGCACCCAAAATAGCGAAGGCTACGGAGATATTTTCAACTTTCCGTTGAGTCAGGAGGAAAAAGCCTTTCAGCAGATTGAGGCCGAGGTTGATGAACCTCAAGTTGAAACGGAGATTGTTCCGGAAAAAGAAAAGTCTATTGTGGTAATGACCTTTCAGGTATTAGACAAGCGCACCGAACAACCTGTAGATGCTCAGGTAAAGTTTACTTATGGCGATAAAGAGATAACTTTAAAAACGGCCGATATAGATTCGGAAAATAAACACTTTGTTCTCTCACTTGAGGAGGGTGCCAATGTGTATGTAGCTATCGAAGCGGAGGGCTTTCTCAAATACCAGGAAACATTTGTGGCCAATGCCAGTGTGCAGGGAGTAGGTAATGAGTTTGGTGGTTCTACAGTTGAAACCTTTTACCTAACGCCTGAAGAAGTGGGTACGAAAGTTAAAATAGAAAATGTACTGTTTAACCGGGCATCTTCTTCTTTTGCCAATCCTGAAGTTGCCATGAAGCAGCTGGATCAGATTGTACAAATGATGAAGTCTAACCCGGGAATGGCCATTCGGCTAGAAGGTCATACGGATAACAGAGGAGACGCCAAACTGCTCAAAGAACTCTCTGTGGAACGCGTTAAGCGAGTTCGTGATTACCTGATAGACAAAGGGATAGAGGCCGGCCGTGTAGAGTACGTAGGCTACGGAGGTGAACAACCGCTTACTGATAATGACAGTGCCACAGGTCGGGAAATTAACCGCAGGGTAGAGTTTGTAATTATTCGTTGAAGGCTTCGCCAAAAAACGGAAGCATCATTTTCTGAGGAATACGACAAGGTTTCATGGAGGCCTTCTTTAAGAGGCACCATTCGGAAGAAGATTGAACCAGGAGTGCATTGGTTTCTTCATTAAAAATGCGAACCTGACGTATAGATTTGGCGCCTTCAAAAGAGTGTACATGGGTTTTAACCAGAAGTCTATCTCCCAAAAAGGCCGGACGTTTGTATTCAATATGATGGCTCAAAGCCACCCACACATGGTCAGTCAACCACTGATTCAGGGCATTGTGCTCCCAGTGTGCTTTAGCTACATCTTGTACCCACTGCAGGTATTGCACATTGTTCACGTGTTCCATTTCGTCCAGGTGGCTACTCCTGACGACTATTCTAAGTTCAAATACCTGGGCTTTGAGCATGGCACAAGATAGAGAATTCGCTTTTGACTGAACAAAACTATCAGGGCTTGGTTTTCTTCATAAATCCATCTCAACTTGCAACAGGTATTTACGGATATTCCGACCAAAACATTGGTAGAGCAAAAGATAGTGGCCCTTTTGCATGAGGGCGATAAACAGTCTGTCCGGCTCATTTTTAAACACTATGGGGTGGTTCTGCTCAATGTAATTCAACGAGTAGTAGGGAATAGAGCCATGGCTGAAGAAGTGTTGCAGCAGGTGTTGCTGAAGGTTTGGCAAAATGCCCAATCGTACAATGCTCAAAAAGCAGGGCTATACTCTTGGTTGGTGGCTATTAGTAGAAATGCTGCCCTGGATCAGCGAAAGACCAAAGATTTTAAGTTAACCCAAGCCTCTCGCGATGCGCTGGAAGTAATGGCTTTAGAGAACAAGGCCGATGCTTCGAACAGTATAGATAAAATGGTTACCGAGCAGTTGTTAGAGCAACTGTCCGATCACTACCAAATATTGATAAAAATGTCGTTTTTTGAGGGATATTCGCATCAGGAGATTTCCGACACACTCAATATTCCTCTAGGTACGGTAAAGACAAGAATTAGAATGGCTTTAAAACAACTGAGAGCTATTATCTAAATGGATGTGCAAAAATACATAGCGTCTGGTGTGCTGGAAGCCTATTGGGCTGGTGAGTTGAACGAGCAAGAAATGCGCGAGGTAGAAGCTATGGCCAGTCAGCACCCCGAAGTGAAGCAAGAGCTGGAAGAATTGAGAGAAGCACTTAATGAATTTGCGGCAATGAAAGATGCGTTGCCCGATGAAGATGTACTCAATGAAGCCATGAAAGAGGTAGAAGAAAGTGAGCAAAACCGATTTTGGGAAGTTTTGTCTGAAGACGATCGCAGCTTTGTAAAAAGGGCTAAATTTTCTCTTTGGGCTGTAGCGGCCACTATACTTTTATTGATTAGCCTAGGCTTTAATTTTTACTTTTTTGGACAGTTTCAGCAAGCCAGAGAAGAACTGGCTCAAGCCAAAGTAGAAAGCCAACAGCTAGCACAACAAATATCCGATACCCGGGAAAACCTGGAGTATGCCCAATTGCGCATTGCTCACTTTCTAAATGAAGATAATATTCATGTGAGGATGGAGGGAGAGGATATTTCGCCCGAGTCTTATGCCAATGTATTCTGGAACAAGAAAACTAATGCCGTCTTCATTAGTGTAGATAATTTACCGGAACCACCACATGGTCATCAGTACCAGCTTTGGGCAATTAAGCCTGGTCAACCCCCTATAGATGCCGGAATCTTTGATCATAATCAACTTGTTCAGGAGTTAAAGGTAGTAAAAGGCAAGGTGCAGGCTTTTGCTGTTACGCTCGAAAAAGAGGGGGGTAGCCCGGTGGCTACTGTCGACAAAACCTACGTGAAAGGCTTTTTACAGGCCGGCTAAATCTTTTGGCTCCAATAATTTATCTGGTCTATTTCTACCTAACTAATTTTTTTAAATTATAAGTAGCTGTTTATTAGATATTTAAAATTTCTTGTTTAATTTTTTAGAAAAAATATTAAACACAAAAATCCATTGAGGTAAGTGAGGTCGTAACTGGGATAGAAAACAACAACAAATAACTATCCGAATTATGAAAACACAGAGATTAATGAAAGTAGTACTGGGTGCATTTTTGTTTCTTACCTGCATGACAGGCCAAACCCAAGCTCAAACCAAAGACATCGTAGATCTGGCCGCAGGCAACGAAAATCTTTCCACGTTGGTGGCTGCAGTAAAGGCTGCAGGTCTGGTTGAGACCCTGAAAGGGGATGGCCCTTTTACCGTATTTGCTCCAACCAACGAAGCCTTTGCAGCATTACCTGAAGGCACATTGGAAATGTTGCTGAAACCTGAAAACAAAGACAAACTGATAGCCATTCTCACCTACCATGTGGTAGCAGCAAAAGTGATGTCTACCGATTTGTCCAATGGTCAGAAGGCAAAAACGGTTCAGGGCGAACAAGTATCGGTTATGATTAATAATGGCCGAGTGATGATTAGCGGAGCACAGGTAGTAGTGGCCGATGTAAAAGCTTCCAACGGGGTAGTACACGTTATCAATAAAGTAATACTACCACCTAGTATGAAATAAAGACTCACGGGCTTAGTAGAGGCAGAGTTCGAAGCATTTGTCAACGGTATAGCCAAGATGAAAGCAAGTTGAGCGGCAGGTGCGTAAAGAACCTGCCTCTTTTTGTTTATGCCCTCAACCACTTTTAGGTTTTGAAGCTAAGGGAGCAATGCTTAACATTGGCATATGAAGGTAATCGAATGTCCGAGAGATGCCATGCAGGGAATAAATGAGTTTATTCCTACTCAGAAGAAAACTGACTACATCAATGAGTTGCTGAAGGTAGGGTTCGACACTATAGATTTTGGAAGCTTTGTTTCTCCTAAGGCCATTCCTCAGATGCGAGATACTGCCCAAGTGTTAGAAGGGCTTCACTTGTCAAGCACTACCTCTAAGTTGTTGGCCATTGTGGCCAACCTTAGAGGAGCCACCGATGCTGTCAGCTTTGAAGCCATAAGTTATCTGGGATTTCCGTTGTCAATTTCAGAAACCTTTCAGCAACGCAATACCAACAAAAGCATAGGGGAGGCCCTGACCCAATTGGCCGAAATTCAGAACCTGTGTGTTAAGCATAATAGAGTACTCGTTACCTATATATCAATGGGCTTTGGTAACCCATATAATGAGCCGTTCAATGAAGAAATTGTTTCGGCCTTTGTAGAGAAGCTTGCCAATCTTGATATTAGAATAATTAGTTTATCTGATACCATTGGAGTTGCTGAACCACAGGTAATTAAACGTATTTTTAAAAATAGTATAACCGCCTACCCAACTATAGAATTTGGAGCACATTTTCACTCCACTCCGCAAACGGCCAGGGAAAAAATAATAGCTGCATTAGAGTCCGGGTGTCAGCGCTTCGACTCGGCCATAAAGGGTTTTGGAGGTTGCCCTATGGCCAAAGATGAACTTACGGGAAACATCGCTACCGAGGTGTTGTTAGAGACACTCGGAGAAAGAGGAGTCGCTCCCGCCTTTAATCAAGAAGCTTTCGACCGCTCATTAATAAAAAGCCTGGAGGTATTTCCGTCATGAAGAAAGTAAGCCTTGTTATGATGATACTTGCCTGTAGTGCGAGTGTAGGTCTTGCCCAAAAGAGTCTGAATAGAAGCATGGGAGGTTTAAGCTACGGCAGCCCGGAGCAGGTAGGTATAAACGGAGAAGTGCTCAGTAGGGAAATTGAGCGAATAATTACTCAAGCCATAGACTCTATGGCATTTCCGGGAGCTCAGGTACTGTTGGCCAAAGGAGGCGTTATATTTTATCAGGGAACCTTCGGATATCATACCTATGACAGCTTACAGCCTGTGCAACCCACCGATCTGTACGATCTGGCTTCGGTTACTAAAGTTACGGCAGCAACTCTTGCGCTCATGAAACTCTACGATGACGGTTTATTTGATTTAGATAAAACGTTTAGCCATTACTTTCCAAAAATTGCTCGCGGAGATAAGAAAGACTTAACCATGCGCGAAATATTGGCCCATCAGGCAGGACTTAAGGCATGGATTCCTTACTGGTCAGAGTCGCAACGAAAGAATGGCAAGTGGCGCTGGAATACTGTTAAAACCGACTCTTCCAGGCGTTTTCCTCATCGGTTGGAGGGAACAGACCTATGGTTGCACAAGAATTTTAAAGAAAGGAAGATATATAAGGCCATTAGAAAATCAGAAGTAAGCGAAGAGAAGAAGTACCTGTATTCCGGATTGGTATTTTACCTTTTTCCTGACTTGGTGGAGAGGCTTACGGGAGAGCCATTTGATGAGTATCTGAGAAAACACTTCTATGAGCCTCTTGGAGCGGAAACACTCGGTTTTAATCCATTAAACCGGTTTCCTTCTGAACGCATTGTGCCTACCGAGAAGGATACTTTTTTCCGAAAAACACAACTGCATGGAGTAGTGCACGATGAGGGTGCGGCCATGATGTTGGGTGTATCGGGCAATGCAGGCTTGTTTAGTAATGCCCACGATTTGGCCAAGGTGTATCAAATGTTGCTGAATGGCGGAGAATACGAGGGGAAAACCTATTTAAGTACTGCAACAATAGAGGAATTTACAAGGGTACAATTTCCGGAAAACGGCAATCGAAGAGGACTAGGTTTTGACAAGCCCTTGTTAGAATACAACGAACGAATTAGTAGTGTGGCGAGAGGGGCTATGCCTTCCAGTTATGGGCATACGGGCTATACTGGTACACTGGTTTGGGCCGACCCTGACTACGACTTGCTCTTTATCTTTTTATCGAACCGAGTATTTCCAACCCGAAACAACAGTAAGATATACAACTTAAATGTGAGACCTTCTATTCACAACTTGGTGTACGAGCTGTTGCGAATAGGTGAAGGCACGTACAGCATTGGGCGACATTGGGATTGATCTAGATTATGTCTACTCAAAAATGTGTTGATTTGCCACGTTGTTATAGCATATTTAATCTTGAAGTTGGAGTAGCTTGATTTGAATGTCATTGTCCACTGTGTATACCTCAAGTTTGTTTTCTAAAGAAAGGTAGTGAAAGTCTCCAGTAAGCTTCTTTCGAATGAAAGAATCCTTTTCCAGGTTTAAAATTAAAAACTCAGTTTCAACTACCTTTCGATTTACTACTCGTTTAAAGGTAAATATAAAATCTCTTTGCTGAGAGATATTGAAGCTTTCCAGAGTTCCATATGGGGTTAGGTTTGGTATATCTATTGAGTTCTCTTTTAACCCATTCAGATTATAAATATCAATCTTAGATTTCTGATTATACACATAGACTCTGCCATTATCAAAACATTTAAAATGAGTTCGTTTTCCGTGACTACTCAGGTCTGTTTTCTTTACCAGAGGCTTTATTGAGCCATCTTTGATATTTAAGACAAAAAATAAATATTCAGACCCTTCGATTAATGTAAAACCGCGCTGTGCGATTAGTATTTCTGTATTATTTATTGTTTGAAACACCTCTAAACCTTTACTGACATTAATCGGATCTAATGGTGGTAGTGAAATAATCTTCTCTAATTCAGTTTGGTTTGGTTTAAATAATGCTGCTGGCCCTAGGTGTACAATGTAGGGTTGTTTAGAAACTTCTAAATAATCTATAGGGGCGCCATTAATAATGTATTTATCTGTCCCTCTATATTCTATTTCGTTAGTGATCAGTTCGTTTTGTAACCTGCCAAGTCTATCAAATACTGAGATGTTTACTTCTAAGGGGGAAATAATTACGTATTGATTATTAACCTTTTTAACATATATATCTTTTCTAGAGATTTGCTCTGATGATAAATTGATAGAATCTGTCTGACAAAAGCCTGTTAATACTTGGTACTTTATTACAACTAGGAGGACGATTAATCTAATCCAAAAAAAGGTTTTGTATTGCCGTGTTTTGTAACTCATGCAGCAGTGTATTTCTCTTAATTAATTTGTTCTTGCTTTCTCTCCTATAAATAACAGGCTCATTTATGATCAATTTGTAGACTTTAGTCGCTAAGTCACTTTTGTCTATGATTACTTGATTATAATTTTCAGACAAAAGAGCAGCTCGATTTATACTACTAGAGATCAATATGGTTTTTGTACTGTCATTGTCGTTCCTGTACAGTATGTCTCGGATAACATCATTGCAAGAATAGCAAGCATCTAAATTCAAAAGAATAATGAATTCGCTTTTTTCAATTTACTCAACACAATAGTAGCTTCTAAATATTTATAAATATCTTCTTCTTTCTGACTCACTGAATTACACCCAATTGTAATTGAAGTAAGAATGGCGATGTAATGCTTAATCTTCATTTTTAACTAAACTATAAATGGAATAGTCTAACCAGTTCTCAGAGAATTGATCATAATCTGGATGTAATCTCGGTATATATAATCCTTTACTGGTTACAAATGCTCCGTATGCAGTGTAGGTATCTTTATTTAAATCAGAAAAGCCTATTAGATCGAAGTTTGAATCAAGAACTAAAACTGATATTGGTTTCTCATAATAGGCTCGATAGTTAATGTGTTGATCGGGATTATAATTTAATGGTCTTTCTACAAATCGATAATAGACATCTCTATACTTGTCATAAAGAATATTAGGGTAAAGCGTAGTCTCAACTCCATCTTCTATTATTTCATCCCTATTTGGTTTTGATTCGAATGAAGCTGTTTGATCTTGCCTCTTTGGATATCTGGCAAGATGTTTACTCTTGTTTCCATTTTTAATGTTAACGGTTCTAATAGAATCTTCGCCATAAAAACCATAAACAAGTTCCTTGGAGTTTTCATTGAAAGTTCTGGTCAAAAGAATACTGATCATATTCCAAACTTTTCCATGTTTCCATTTTGGAAGTGGCATGTCTATCGATCTCTGACTAGAATCCTTGAGATCTAATAATATTTGATAGTTAATATCTGAATTAATGTTTTCCTTCTTGTAAAAATCAAAAATTGGATAGGTAGTAAGATAGATCTCGTTGTTCGCAAAAATTAATGGATTGTTCGATCCTGACTGAAAATTGGTAAAGCTTATTTGTGGTGGTAAGTTCGGTTCATTCACAACATTTTTGAAGCGCAAATTGCCTAAATAATAACCGTTGAAGTCCGTGAAAATTATTCTATTTAGATTCCCATCATCAAGGAGAATAAGTGTATCCTGAGAAATTGGAATCAAAGTCTTTAAGTTTCTTATACCAAGACTGTTGTCTGCTGAAATACTGATTTGATTGATGAGTTTTCCATTGTCTAAATTGTAAACGTTAAATCCATTGATTAGTCTGTTGGTCGCAATCAATCCATTTTCCACACTATCTAGACTAATAGGGTATACATCGAATAGTTCGAATGATGATTTCGAATCTATTTCCAATCTAATTGAGTCAATGAGCTTTAAGCTCAGTTCATTTAACCCGATTGTTTTATCTATATCATCATTGTTTTTATTATTTACACAGGAGCCCACTAAAAGTGTCATAAGTGATATTGATAAACAGATTATATAAATTCTTACCATACTCATAATCTATTAGAGTCTCTTATAAAAATCAAGGCTGTCTCATTTAAGAGACAACCTTTGGAAAGTTTAGACTTTTTTACTGTACTGAAATTATTCTGATACAATCTGTAAAGGCACCTGCACATCCACCGCCTGGAACCTCAGTTGAGTAGATAGAGCCGCCCCCGCTACCACAAATATTTGCTTGTGATCCGTCTGAGTAAGTGCACATACAACAATCAGTAGAAGGTGTGTAGGTACAGATTTCTTCATTACATGGTCCTTGTCCTTGCCCGAAGGACACCAAGCTAAACATTAGAAAAACAAAACGATCAGTGTTTTTTTGAGATTTTTCATCTGGAATTAGGTTTATTGCTAAAAGATGAATTTAAATTGAAAATAATTTAATTGAGATGCAAGTATTTAATGTTTTGCTTTTTTAAATAAGCATTGATTAATGCTTACATAGAAATAATATAATAAATACATTAAGTTTCATAGCATTTCTTTGTGCTATTGTTTCGAGTGTCATGCAAAATCTTCAGGCTATTACATAGGAAGGCTGATTCAGGAAGTAAATTTTATACGTCATGAATGGCATTGAAGAAACTATAATTGGATAGTGCCTGATTGGGATTGTATCAACTTAAGTCTGACTATTATTAGAGCATTCAAACCAATCGATATTCTTTTCCGGGGAGCGGTTTTACAAGGCCTTCGAATTCCAATTGCAACAGAATGGAAGCCAACTGATTTAGTTGAGTTTCACTTTGCCAGCTGAGTTCATCAATGTGCATTTGCTGGCCATTTCTCATAAGAATATCCAGTACCTTTTTTTGAGGCGGAGGCAAATGGTCAAAGCTTCTGACCTTAGGCTTGGAGTCTGTAGCCGATTCAAGGTCCCAGTTTAGACTCTCTTCTATGTCTTTAAAACTCGTATAAATGGAGGCTTTGAAGTTTCGTATCAGCAGGTTGCAACCCTCCGAATAGCTTTTGCCTAGTTCGCCAGGTACGGCAAATACCGGTTTGTCATAGCTATAGGCAATATTGGCCGAAATGAGAGCGCCTCCTTTGGCAGCAGCCTCAACCACTATCAGTGCATCGGAAAGGCCTGCAATAATACGGTTTCGGGCAGGGAACAACCGGGCATCGGCTTTAGTACCAACCGGATACTCACTAATGAGGCCTCCTCGGTCCAGCATTTTTTCGGCAATGTGGCGATGGGCGGTAGGGTATATGGTATCGAGGCCGCAAGCTAACACCCCAAAGGTAGCCAGGTTGTATTTCAGTGCTGCTTCATGGCTTTTTACATCGATTCCATAGGCCAACCCGGAAATTATTACAGATTCAGAGCTCTTCGCATTTTCGACAATTCGCTCGGTTTGAGCCAGCCCGTATTTGGTGGCTTTGCGAGTACCAACAATGCCGAGCATACGCGCAGTGTTGAGTTTAGGGTTTCCCTTGGTATAAAGCACTATTGGGGCATCGAGAATAGACTTTAACCGGCTCGGGTAAGAGTCTTCTTTGTAATAGTGGGTGTTAATGTTAAGCTTTTCCGAATGCTCTAAAATGCGGTCTGCTTTCTTTAGCCACTGCTCTTCACCGCTAATAAGGTCGGCAAGTTTTTGGCCCAAGCCGTTTACCTTGGTTAGGCGGCCTTTGGTAGCTTTAAAAATGTTTTGAGGGGTCTCAAAGTGGTTAATCAATTGCCGGGCCAGCACGGGGCCAATTCCTGGAATAAGAGAAAGCGCCACCTGATAGCGCTTGTCGTCACTCATGGAAGGTTGTTCTTCATTTCCATTAAAAACTCCCGAATACGTTTTAGTGAGGCAACCATCTCTGCTTTGTCGTCTATACTGTCTTTGCTGGCCTTTATGTGTTCATAGGCACCTTGAAGAGTATACCCTTTTTCTTTAACCAGATGGTAAACGAGCTTCAGCTTTTTGAGATCGTCTTGTGTGTATTTACGGTTTCCTTTGGCGTTTTTTTTGGGGCGGATAAAATCAAACTGTGTTTCCCAAAAACGAATTAAAGAGGTAGCCACCCCCAACTCTTTGGCCACTTCACCAATGGTGAAATACTTCTTCTCTATAGGCTTCTCTTTGTACGGCATATCAACTAGTTACGAAAATAACCAAAACAATTACTTTAAGAATAAGTCTGTCAAAGAATCTCTAAAAAAGCTTATTGGTTGGCATAAGAACCCAGCGATTGGTTTTCGATAGAAGCAAGTCTGAGAATCTCTTCGTATTGATTAGAATCCAGATCCATGTAAAAGTAGTTTACCGGATTTACGGCTCTGCCGTTAATGTGTACTTCGTAGTGTACGTGCGGGGCGGTAGACTTACCCGTGTTGCCCACATATCCAATGACCTGACCGCGTTTTACGGTTTCGCCATTGCGCACGTTGAACTTACTCATGTGTCCGTATACTGTCTCAAAACCAAAGCCATGATCTATTTTGATGTGCCAGCCCAATCCGCTAAAATCCCTTTTGGTCAATACCACTTTACCATCGGCTGTGGCGTAAATAGGGGTGCCCTGTTCGGCAGAAAAGTCTACTCCGTAGTGCATGCGTTTCACTTTCAGAACAGGGTCGGTACGCATACCAAAACCAGATGAAAATCTTCTCAGGTCATCGTTAGAAACCGGCTGAATAGCTGGCATGGCCGCATAATAAGCATCCTTATTTTTAGCCAGTTGCATTATTTCATCGTAAGATTTGGTTTGGATATACATTTTCTTCTTTACCCTGTCCAGCTTATCCAGTGTGCCAATCACCAGGTCTTTGTTCGATAAGTCACTTTCCAGCAAGTTTCTGTATTTTAAAACTCCACCCGAACCCGCTTCTCGCACGGTCTCAGGAATAGGTTCGGCCTCAAAAACCGTTCGGTATACCTGGTCATCTTTTTGTTGAAGCACCTTTAGCATTTGGTCCATACCTTCCAACTGCTCTTGAGTAAACTCATAGTAGAGCTTCAGTTCTTCATTTTCTTTTTTCAGTGCCAGCTCCTTAGGAGAGTCGAAATATTTGGAGAGAACTACGATAATGCCAATGGCTAAAACAATGGAGAGGGAAATAAAGCCCAAGGCGTTGATCACTACATCTCGTTTTTTTACCTTGATTCGCTCGTATTTGCAGGTCTCGGTATCGTAGTAATATTTTATTTTTGACATTAAGAATCCTTTTTGAAAATCTCCTAATTTTGTGCCCTTGCGCAGCTTTTTAGGCTTCAACAAAAGTAACAATTTTATTCTAACACAAACCACCTAATCAACGGTTCTGCTATGCTAGCCAAAGAGATCAGATCTAAGTTTATTTCCTATTTCGAAGAAAGAGGCCACAAGTATGTACCCTCAGCTCCAATGGTTCTTAAAAATGACCCTACGCTGATGTTTACCAACGCGGGTATGAATCAATTCAAGGATCTTTTTCTGGGCAATGCAAAGGCCGATTATACCCGGGCGGTAAACAGCCAAAAATGCCTGCGTGTGTCAGGTAAGCACAATGATTTGGAAGAGGTAGGTATAGATACCTATCACCATACCATGTTTGAAATGCTGGGCAACTGGAGCTTTGGCGATTACTTTAAGAAAGAAGCCATTCAATGGGCCTGGGAGTTGCTTACAGATGTATATAAACTACCAAAAGATAGGTTATATGTAACTGTATTTGAGGGAGATGAGTCAGAAGGCTTAAAGTTTGATCAGGAGGCCTTTGATTTCTGGAGAAGCTATGTCGATGAGTCGCGCATTTTGAACGGAAACAAGAAAGATAACTTCTGGGAAATGGGCGATACAGGCCCATGTGGTCCGTGCTCGGAAATTCACATAGACCTGAGAACAGAAGATGAAATTGCGAGGGTTCCCGGAAAAGAACTGGTGAATAACGACCATCCGCAGGTGGTGGAAATATGGAACCTGGTATTTATGCAATTCGACCGAAAGGCCGATGGTCGATTGGAATCTCTACCAGCCCAGCACATCGATACAGGAATGGGCTTTGAGCGTTTGGCTATGGCCTTGCAGGCTAAAAAGTCTAACTACGACACCGATGTGTTCACCCCGTTGATCGACAAAGTGGCCCAGTCGGCCGGAGTGAAGTATGGTGAAAAGAAAGAAACCGATATTGCCATTAGGGTGATAGTAGATCATATCAGAGCCATTTCATTCGCCATTGCCGATGGTCAGTTACCGTCTAACAATAAGGCCGGGTATGTGATCCGTAGAATTCTGAGAAGAGCTGTTCGCTACGGTTATACGTTCCTCAATTTCAACAGTCCGTTTCTATACCAACTCGTAGATGTGCTGGCCGATCAATACAAAGGTTTCTTCGATGAGCTGGATAGCCAGAGAGAGCTCATTGCCAAAGTGATTAAAGAAGAAGAAAACTCCTTTTTGCGCACTTTAGACAATGGTTTAAAGCGATTGGAGCAAATAAAGGAGAGGCTTGTGTCTCAAAATGAAACAACTATAAATGGGCGTGAAGTATTCGAACTTTACGACACATACGGCTTTCCGGTAGACCTGACAGCTCTGATTGCACGGGAGAATGGCTTCCAGATCGATGAGCCTGGATTTCAGCAAGCCATGGCCGAGCAGAAGAACAGATCGAAAGCCGATGCGACTTCTGAGAAGGGAGACTGGACTGAACTATTGCCCGATGTAAAAGTGGAATTTGTAGGCTATGACCATGAGGAAGCTGAGTCGCGAATTATCAAGTACAGGGAGATAAAAGAAAAGAAGCGCACGGTGTTTCAGATTGTGCTCGATAAAACACCCTTCTATGGCGAGAGTGGCGGACAGGTAGGTGATACCGGAGTTATTGAAAGCCAAGAAGAAACCATTAAAATTCTCGATACGCAGAAAGAAAATGACCTGATAGTTCATTTTACCGATAAGTTGCCTGCTAATCCGGCTGCTGTGTTTCATGCCAGAATAGATAAGAAACGCAGAGCCTTGATTAAGTTTAACCATTCTGCCACCCACTTGCTTCATGCAGCTTTGCGAGAGGTGCTCGGCCACCACGTGCAACAGAAGGGCTCATTAGTAAGCGATAGCGTATTGCGCTTCGATTTTTCGCACTTCTCTAAAGTAGAGCCTGAGCAAATAGAGCAGATTGAGCAAATAGTGAATGAGAAGATTAGGGAAAATATTACGCTCAACGAAAAAAGGTCCGTGCCCATAGAAGAAGCAAAGTCTATGGGAGCGATGGCTCTTTTTGGAGAGAAGTATGGAGATTTTGTCCGTGTAATTACCTTCAATCCTGACTATTCGGTAGAGCTTTGCGGAGGTACCCATGTGGAAGCTACCGGGCAGATTGGTCTTTTCAAAATAGTTTCGGAAAGTGCTGTTGCCGCAGGGGTAAGGCGAATTGAAGCCTATACCGGCCCCAAGGCTTTTGAGTATGTCCAAGATCAGGAAAAGGAACTTAAGTTGGTTAAGGAGCTGCTTAAAAACCCGAAAGACCTGACCAAAGCCATTGCCTCGCTCTTAGACGAGCAGAAAAAACTAACCAAGGAGATTGAATCGCTACATGCACGGCAGGGGGCTGAGGTTAAAAGAAATCTATTGCAAAAAGTAGAGGCTAAAAAGGGCATCAATGTACTGATTGAGCAAATCGATATTCCTTCGGCCGATGCTTTAAAGAAACTCTCCTTTGAGCTTAAGAATGAGGTAGATAACCTTTTGGCAATACTAGCCGCCAATGTTTCCGGTAGCCCGCAGATTTCTGTTGTTATCAGCGAGAATCTGGTCAAAGAGAAAAGCCTGAATGCCGGACAACTGGTGCGCGAATTGGCCCGGGAAATTAAAGGAGGAGGCGGAGGTCAGCCGTTCTTTGCTACTGCCGGAGGAAAAGACATAACTGGTTTAGAACGTGTAGTCACTAGAGCTACAGAAATATTGGAGAGTTTTGCTTGACGTACTTAAAAAACTGGAAGAGGAGGGCTATGAGGCCACTATTGGTTTAGAGGTGCACGTTCAGCTGAACACCGTTTCCAAGATTTTCTCGGCCGATGCCAACCACGAAACAGAAGAGGCAAATACCCATGTGAGCGTAATAAGTCTGGGACATCCGGGTACCTTACCGGTACTTAATGCCCAGGCTGTGGAAAAGGCTGTCTTAATGGGGCTTGCTTGTGGTTCTCAGATTAGTCGTTACAATACGTTCGACAGAAAAAGCTATTTCTACCCCGATCTGCCCAAGGGCTATCAAACCACGCAGGATAAAACGCCAATCTGCATAGGAGGAAAAATTCCGTTGTTTGGAACCAACCTCTTGCAAGAGCAAGTGGAACTGCATCATATCCACCTGGAAGAAGATGCAGGAAAATCTATTCATGATGAAGAAGCAGGTACACTCATTGACCTTAATCGTGCCGGAACTCCGCTCATTGAAATAGTGACCAACCCCTCGGTGGCCGGACCCGATGAGGCGGCTGCATGCCTTCAAGAAATTAGGCGCATGGTGCGCTATTTGGGTATTGGCAATGCGAATATGGAAAAAGGAGAGCTCCGGTGCGATGCCAACATTTCCATTAAAAAGAAGGGAGACTCACTGTTGGGCGAGAAGGTAGAAATAAAGAATATGAACTCCTTCAGCCATGTGAGAAAAGCCGCCATTTTCGAATTGGAACGCCAATTGGCTTTAAAACTGGCCGGAGAGCCCGTGGTGGTAGAAACCCGAACCTTCGATCCTGCCACAGGCCAGACCTATGGTATGCGTTTTAAAGAGACCATGAATGACTATCGCTACTTTCCCTGCCCCGATTTGCCTCCGGTGATTCTAGATGATCAATACCTGGCTGGTTTGCAGCCCCGGGCCAATGAAAACCCCCGGGTTTATCGCCAGCGATTGACTCAGAAATATCAACTATCTGACTATGACTTGGGTATTTTAACGGAAGAGAAAGAAACTGCTCAGTATTTCGAAGCGTTATGCCAGCAGGGCGTGGAACCCAAATCGGCTGCCAACTGGATGAATGGCCCTTTGCGAAGCTTGCTTAATGAAGAGGGGAAAAACCTATCAGAGATAGCCATTGGTACTCAACAATTGGCAGAGCTCATAAAGCTTGTAGAAGAAGATAAGCTGGTCTATCAAACAGCTGTGCAGCAATTGTTACCTAAGTTACCAAAGGCCACAAAAAGTCCACTTAAATTGGCGGAGGAACTGAATTTGCTGGTTTCTGAAGACAAAGCCGAACTAGAGGCTATAGTTCGTGAGGTATTGATATCTTTGCCCAAAGAGACTGAAGCATTCCGTAAGGGAAAGAAGAAACTATTGGGGCTGTTCATTGGCGAAGTAATGAAGAAAAGCAGAGGTAAGGCAAACCCAAAAGTGGTTCAGCAAGAACTTTTAAAAGCATTAAACTAAAGATGAAAAAATACATTGGCATATGGGCACTGGCTATTTTGAGTGCCTGCGGAAGTAATACACCGGGTAAAGTGACCATCTCCGGCACCATTGAGAATGCTATTCCTCAAGGAGAGGTTGTTTTAGAGCGATTCGAAATAGGTCAGGCTAGTCCTGTTAAAACAGTGTATTCAGATCATGAAGGCAACTTTTCAATGGATCTGGAACTTTCAGAGCCAGGCTTTTACCGACTGAATATCTACGGAGAACAATTCGAAACCCTGGTGTTGGATAATGAAAATATAAAGGTAAAGGCAGCCGGAAAGGCCGGAGAGTTTATTGAAGCTACCGGATCGGATGATATGGACAATCTGAAAGAGGTTTATGCCTATTTGGATACTTACCAGGCAAAAATGCAAGGTATCAATCAGCGATTTTTGACCGCTCAGAGCGAGGGCAATCAGGAACTGATGGAGGAGTTGAGAGCACAAGCACTCGAACTTGAGACTGCTAAAGTAGACCGACTAAAGAAGATGGCCATGAGTTTCGAAAGTTCTCTGGTGAGCTTACTGATTACTGACTTTATTAGCAATAAGACTGATGAATTCGCATTTCTTGATTCGTTGGCTACCAAGCTTCAAAAAGAAATTCCTAATTCTTCGGACGTTCAATACTTCGCAGAAAATGTAGAGGCCTTTAGGCCGGCTGTGGCCATGGGAGAGGTGGCTCCTGACATTACCATGGAAACTCCCGATGGAGAAATGCTAAGCCTTTCCGATTTGCGTGGTAAATATGTGCTGCTCGATTTTTGGGCAGCCTGGTGCAAGCCTTGTCGTATGGAAAACCCGAATGTGGTGCGCATGTATGAGAAGTACAACGATGAAGGTTTCGAGGTGTTTAGCGTGAGCCTGGACCGTTCCAAGCAGCAATGGATAGATGCTATTGAAAAAGATGGCTTGGTGTGGCCTTACCATGTGTCCGATCTCAAGTATTTTCAGTCGGCAGCAGCCATAACCTATAAAATTAATGCCATTCCTTTTGCCCTACTGCTCGACCCGGAAGGCCGTGTAATTGGCAAGAACTTACGAGGCCGTGCCCTCGAAGCCAAGTTGGCGAGCATTTTTGGTGAATAACCATTTCTACAGAATTTTGAGAAACGGCCTCAAAAACTAAGCGTCATTCCCGACATCGATCGGGAATCCCTTTAAATTAAACAAGCATTCAAAGAGGTTCATGGTTGAGCTTGGCTAAGGATATCAAAAATAGTTGGCGTTTGAGATCGTTTCTTTTTCGCCCTAAATATTGCCGTCATAAACAGCCAAATTTAATTACGTAGCATTACGTATTCCCCGGTAGTGTCAATAAGCCTTATCTTAGCGATAATTACCGGGTAGACATGAACCACATTTCCATTGTATTGGCAGACGATCACCCTTTGCTACTTGAAGGGCTTGAGGCGAACCTTATATCAAAAGGTTACAACGTGCTGGCCACTGCAAAAGACGGAAAGTCAATTTTGAAGATTATTACTGAACGAGTCCCTTCAATTGCTATTTTAGATATAGAAATGCCTGAGATGGATGGACTTTCGGTAGCTAAGTATTGCATGGAACACGGTTACAACACCAAATTCATTATCCTTTCTTATCATAAGGAGACAGAGTTTATTGCCAGAGCCAAGAGCCTCAATGTTTCCGGGTATCTGTTAAAGGAAGATGCGCTGGAAGAAATTGATAACTGTATTCAAGAGGTGGAAAAAGGGGGGCAGTATTTCAGCAAAGCGTTTCAACTAAAGGATGTGAAGAATGCACAGTCTGCGTTGGAACGCGTAGAGTCGCTCACTCCGTCTGAACGCAAAATTCTCAAACTCATTTCCAAAAATCAATCGACCCGTGATATAGCCGAAAGCCTCTTTATTTCGGAGAGAACGGTAGAAAAGCACAGGAGCAATATTATTCAAAAACTGAATCTTGAAGGGAAGGCTAATGGTTTGATTGCCTGGGTTTTGCAGAATAAACATCTATTGAACTAGTGAATAGCCCTAAACACTATCTGAAACCCTTGTTTTGGCTATGGCTGCTTTGGGGTACCTACTCACTTTTGGCACAAACTGATAATGACAAAGGCGTTCTTTCACTGCAAACCTATGGTGTAAAAGACGGGCTGGAAGTTGGCGACATTCACTCGTTAGTCTATGACAATAATGGCTGGCTGTGGATTAGCGGTCTTGAGTCAGATTTAGGAGCCAGTACCTTTTTAAAGAACGTGCCCAAACTGCAGTGGTTCGATGGATATAACTTTCACACCGTGCCGTTGCCGATTTCCGAAGAACTTTCGCCCATTAGCTTTTTGCTAAAAAAGCGAGCAGATGGGCTCTTCTATTTATGGTTTTCCTCCAACGGATTTGATGAGATTTATCTCTTCGACCCTTCCACTTTCAAAGTTCAGTCTGTACCTATTCCTAGTTTGGATGGTCATGTAGATATTTCAAACATCTTTGTGCAAGATACATCCACTTTTATATCACTGGATGCTTTTGGAAAGTCCAGCCTGTTTCGCCTAAATGACGATTTAAGCTTTGATAAGCTATTCGATTTAATGTCTGAGCGAGGTGAGTCTCACTTGCATCAGGTCATCCCTTTCAAAGATCATTTCCTTATTTCCGAAGCCCGCATGGGCATAACCGCTTATGGACTCAAAGGGCAAATTTTGAAGGAGTTTGACTATGAAGACTTCGGTCTTGAAAAAGTGGCTAACCCGGAAGTTCTGGCACTTGTTGGTTCGTTCTTGTTTGAAGGAAAGTATCAGTTCGTCCTAAAAAATGGCTACGGAACCTATCAATACAACGACCATGAAATGACATGGTCAGAGAGTAATTTCAAGCCGGCCCGCAATGCAAAGAAAACACTCATAAATACCGGCCTATACCAGAAACTCTATGCCATCAACGATAACCATGGAAATATAGCATGGTTCAATGTGGCAGAAGGTCAACTCATAGTTAAAAGAGCGTATGTAGATGAGGCGCATGACCAGCCCGATGTTCGGGTAAATAGGGCCAATGCGATCAATGCCGCAAGTCGTGATTTAAAGAAAGAATTGTTTTTGACCGAACCGGGAAGGCTGGCTCATGTTGTTTTTAAAAATTTTGGTGTAAGCACTTTTTTAGAAGACCACAGCCTAAGGTGCATAATACCTTATGGCCCCAATAGGTATTTGGTGGCTACAGAAGCCAGTGGTTTTTATTTGATAGATATTGCTGAAAATACGGAAGAACCCTTTCCGATCTTTCTCGATGGTCAGCCATTTTCAGCTTCGGAGATCCGAGGTGTTTTTATGGACCAACGCGGCATCTGGACCAACTACAACGAAGGTGTCTTATTCATAAACCCTGATACAAGGGAAGTTGAGAGATTCAGGCACTATCCTGTCTCTGCAATGGTAGATGATGGAAATAGAATAGTCTATGGAGCCGCAAACTTTCCGCTAATGGAATTCGATAAGTCCAGTAAGGTTAACAGACCCCTGACAAAAAACGATTCACTGAACGTGATGGATCTGACGAAATTTAATGACAGCTTTTATGCCACCACAACCAGCGGTCTGTTCAAATTTAAACAAGGGGAAGAGGTTTATGTAGATATTCCCATATCATCAGACAAGTTGATGATGCTGAGTGTGCTAAAGCGGCATGGGCTGTTATTTACAACTGTCGATGGCAGAGTGTATCAAATAAAAGAGGAAAACAGCCGGCCCGAATTGTTTTTTACCGATCCTGCCGGGAGCCCTATAGCATCGGTATTTGAAGATCAGGAAAAAAACCTGTGGTTTGCCACATTTTCAGGACTTGTAAAGTTTAACCCACAAACCGGAGAAACAGAAAGGTTTGTGGAAGACGATGGCCTGAGCAATAATGAATTTAACCGATTCAGTTTTCTTCAATTAGAAAATGGTGGAGTGTTTCTTGGTGCCATAAAAGGGCTTAACTATTTCTTTCCGCAAGACCTTGAAAAAGTGGAGAAAGGAGGTGAGGTGGTACTTACCGGCCTTACTTATTTCGATAGTAAGGTAAAGTCAAACACCACCATAATAGCTCCGGCAGAATTGACAGAGTTAGGCAGTGTGTCTCTACCCGCTGAAAACAAATTCTTGAGAATTCAGGTAGCCCCGGTAGGGCTCACTCAGCCCACAAAGGTGAACATGGAATTTAAGTTGAACAATGGTGAATGGCTACCCATAAAGCAGCCTGGCGAAATTCAGTTCAATAACCTCGAAGCCGGCCAGTACCTGCTAAAGGTTAGAATGGTGGACTCGGAAGGAGCCTCTTTTGGGAAGGAGTTGTCACTTCACATTCATGCCAGGGAGTTTTTCTATAAAACCTTATGGTTTGGATTCTTGTGTTTGCTGGTTGTTATTGTCGTGAGCTATTATTTTATAAGGCAAGCCAACAAAGCAAGAGCCTTAGGGCAACACTACTCACGAGCACTTCTGAGAGTTCAGGAAGAAGAGCGAATGAGAATATCCCGCGATTTGCACGATAGTGTAGGCCAACAGCTGATTTTGCTAAAGAATCAGGCCAATGCCAGCCGCGATCCGCAGATGGTAAAGAACGTTAGTGCAACTTTGGAAGAGGTAAGGAGCATAACCAGAAACCTACACCCGGTAGTATTGAGTAGGTTAGGACTTACAGCAGCCCTGGAAGAGTTGATCCGTAAGCTCGATGAAAATACAGAAGTGTTCTTTGCTATTGAGCTGGAAAACATTGATGGTATTTTCGATGCAGAGGAAGAGCTCAATCTGTATCGCATTATTCAAGAAGCTCTAAATAATATTGTAAAGCACGCCAATGCCGTTTCGGCCAAGCTTACCATAGCACGAAAAAAGAACAAGGTGCTAATTAATATTCAAGATAATGGTAAAGGCTTTTCGGTAGAAAATGAACAACAGTCAGGAGGTTCATTAGGACTGAAAACACTGCACGAAAGAATAGCCATGCTCAAGGGCAAGATAAACATTGAGTCAGATGCCCATGGTACTCGCATTGAGTTAGAAATACCTTTACAATAGCTCAAATCCTAATTTTTGACCTTTGTTCCACGCTTGGATTGTCTCACGCAAGGGTTAAAATACGTATCGCTACGTATGTTCTGGCTTGCTATTGAGATTTAACTTTGTTTCTACAGCTAGTTGAATTCATTCAGCTTAATCAAGCCTGTATAAACTAATTTTTATGCGTTTTTTGGAGTATAGCTTCTCCACTCTTCATCTAAACTTATTGTCTGTGATCAGGCAAAACTTCTCTTTGCCAGGCAAAACACTAGGTATCTGTTTAGTCCTACTAGTGGTTTTTACATCAAGCTCATTCGCTCAAATAATTGATGCCGAATTTAATGCTCAGGCTACGAACCATTATTCAACGGCAGTAACCGGATACTTAGCAGGTCAACCCACGGAGTCAGGTGCTTCGTTCGGCACGGTTGATGACAGAAGCTATATAGCTCAAGATCAAAACACACAGGACATCTCCACGATGATTGGACGCACTTCTCCGAAATTAACGAATGAACATGCTCTATTGAATAATATGGCTGCTACGAACTCGTATGCACCAACAGCCAGCTTTTCAGCAAGTCCGCGCTTTGGTTGCGGACCATTGACGGTTAATTTTACAGATACTTCAACTCCGGGTGCTGCCTTAATTGTTTCCTGGACTTGGGATTTTGGTGATGGAGGAGTTTCAACTACACAAAATCCCTCATATACCTATAACACCCCTGGAGTATACACGGTAAAACTCACTGTAGAAGACTCAGACGGTCTTACAAGTCAAAGGACTCAGACTAGCTATATAATGGTTACTGGACCTGATGTTGACTTCAGGATTAAGCCATCTAGCACCTTTTGCAAGGGGGGGGATATTCATTTTGAAGATCAAACTGTTTTTGGCAGCCCTGTGATCTCCTGGCACTGGGATTTTGGAGATGGAAATACTTCCAATCTTCAGAATCCTACGCATAGCTATGCTACAGCAGGTGTATTCGATGTAAGCTTAACGATAGGTAACATAGATGGCTGTACAAGGACCGTAACTAAGATAGGTTTTGTAGATACACGGGATGTAACTGACCCGGTAATTACAACGTGCGAAACCGATAAGATTGAAAATGTTAGTGGAGGACAGTTTACCGTTCCTGATTATACGGGAGGAGTTGTAGCTACCGATAATTGCGATGCTGCGCCAGTAATCACGCAGTCACCAGTTGCAGGGGCCATTGTAGGCGTTGGGGTTACTACGGTAACTCTCACGGCAACGGATGAATCAGGGAATAATGCTGACTGCTCCTTTAATCTAACTGTTCAAGACTTCGTTGCACCATCGCTAAATATTAGTAGTTCCGTAAGCGATCCAACTAATGCTGCTTTTACCACAACTTTCACATTCTCAGAAGATGTGACTGGCTTTACCATTGGCGATATCACCTTAAACAATGCGACAGCCTCTAATTTTGCGGCTACTAGTGCATCCGTTTATACCGCTGATATTACACCCACAGCTGACGGAACAGTAACCATTGATGTAGCGGCTAATGTAGCGCAGGATGCTGCAAGCAATGGAAACACGGGCGCTACACAGTTTAGTGTAGAAGCCGATATTACATCACCAACTGTGACTATCACCAGCCCAGTGGGCGATCCTACTAACGAAATCTTCACTGCAACATTCACATTCTCAGAAGATGTAACAGGTTTTGTGATAGGGGATATCTCCCTGGGCAACGCCACTGCTTCGAACTTCTCACAAACCAGCGCCTCGGTCTATACGGCCGATATTACACCCACG
>NZ_DDDQ01000127.1:32763-33256 GCF_002336325.1 Roseivirga sp. UBA1976
TGTGGCGCAAGATGCTGCAAGTAATGGCAACACTGCAGCTACTCAATTTAGCGTAGAAGCCGACTTAACGAATCCAGATGTTACAATTACAAGTACTGTAGCTGACCCTACAAACGGAACTTTCACCGCAACATTCACTTTCAGTGAAGATGTAACAGGTTTTGTGATAGGGGATATCACCCTGAGCAACGCCACTGCTTCGAACTTCTCACAAACCAGTGCCTCGATTTATACGGCCGATATTACACCAACGACTGACGGAACGGTGACCATAGATGTAGTGGCTAATGTAGCAGAAGATGCGGCAACCAACGGGAATACTGCAGCTACTCAATTTAGCGTAGAAGCCGATTTGACCAATCCAGGTGTTACAATTACATGTACTGTAGCTGACCCTACAAACGGAACCTTCACCGCAACTTTCACTTTCTCAGAAGATGTAACTGGTTTTGTGATAGGGGATATCTCTCTGGGCAACGCCACTGCATCGAAT
>NZ_DDDQ01000112.1:0-3665 GCF_002336325.1 Roseivirga sp. UBA1976
GCTGTATAAATTCACTTCAATAAACGACACCAACGGAACAGCCGAAATTGTAAGAATAAGTGCCGAAAACTTCCCCTTTCAACTCACCTCTATGGCTATAGACCGCCAGGATAGAATATTTGTAGGTACCAACGATGCCAACTCAAACCTCATTCAAATTAGTAAGGAAGATGGAGCCTACCAGATTGTAAAAACTTTCAACAAAAAAATTAACGACCTCACTGCCTGGAAATGCGATACCGGTTCGCTCAACCAGCAAGACTCTGACAACGATGGAGTAATTGACGAATTGGACGACTATCCAAACGATCCTACTGCGGCTGTAGATAGCTACACTCCCTCCGAACTGGGCATGGGCACGTTTGCTTTTGAAGATTTATGGCCGGTAAAAGGCGACTACGACTTCAATGATATGGTTATTGGTTACCGATATACCAATGTGTTAAACTCAGATAACAAAAGCGTACGCTTTAAAATGAGCTTTACTATTCGGGCAGTAGGAGCCGCCAATCATAGTGGTTTTGGCATTGAACTCGATGTAGACCCTACATTGATTGCTTCCGTATCGGGTCATAAAACGGACGGACAAAACACCACACTCAATGCCAAAGGACTTGAGGCTCAGCAGAACAAATCGGTAATTATTGTATTTAATGATAGTTTTAATCACCTGAAACCGGCTGCAGGCGCAAAGTTCATCAATACCGACCCTTCCGAAAGCAGTGTGGCTCCCTTTACGGTAGAAGTTGTGGTAGAATTTACCAACCCGATAGCCCCCGAGTTACTTGGCGAGGCCCCCTTCAACCCTTTTATCTTCTCTAGTTATGAGAGAGGAAAAGAACTGCACCTGGCCGGCAAAATGCCAACTTCTTTGGCCGATGCAAGCCTATTTGGAACGGCCAGCGATGACACCAACGTAAACACCGGAAAAACCTATCAGGATAGCAACAACCTGCCTTGGGCCATCCATATCATACATGAGTTCCGATACCCAATCGAAAAAAACCGAATTGACCAGGGCTACAACAAATTTGTTGACTGGGGACTCAGCAGCGGGGCGTTATATAAAGATTGGTATGGCGACAACTCAGGCTACAGAAATACCAACAAGATATATTTCAACAACTAACAGCAAGCCTATTTAAGCATCGGCCAAAGCCAAAATACTTGGCCCGTGCCCTACCGCAACAGGTTCAATGGAAACGGATTAGCCTCTAAGTGCTTAAAACCATTGGCGCTAACGACTCAACTTAATACCTTCATGGCGGTAAACAGCCTATATGTTACTGTTATTACCGCTTAATGAAGAACCGCAGATATAACACCGAAAAATTTTGGGATAGGGCCGCACCAGGCTATGACAATGCCGAGGCCAACGACAGCCACAAGCACGAGCTGGTTTTCGATACCCTTAAAAAATACATGCTGCCAGCCGATAAGGTATTAGATCTGGGCTGCGGAACAGGTTTAATGGCTTCGCGAATTGCGGGTCATGTACAACAAGTCACAGGAATAGATATTTCATCCCAAATGATTAGAAAAGCGCAAGAACGAGCCCTGCAAAATAGCCTTACGAACACGCATTTTCTCAAAGCCGATGTATTTGATGAAAAGCTCAGTCACCACTCTTTCGAATGCATTACAGCCAACTATCTGCTCCACCTATTACCCGATCTACAGGCTGTTTTACAGCGGGCCGACCACCTGTTGAAACCGGGAGGTTACTTTATGGCAACCACACCCTGCATGAAAGAAAAACCTCTTCTCTTACTGGCTCTAAAAGGACTTTCCAAAATTAAACTTGCGCCCGATATCACAGGCTTCTCTCTACCCGGTCTCAAACGAACCCTGACAAGGGCAAACTGGCAGATGGTAGAGTGTCTAAAACTGTCGGAATCGGATCCCGAATACCTTACGATTATGAAAAAAATCGGTACTTAACCTTCAAAAGTTGAATCAATTCGGGTACTATGGAGTTGTAGGCATTGATCATTAAAATGAAAACCGGCAAATGACCATAGAGATTTGGAGCGATGTGATGTGCCCGTTTTGCTACATTGGCAAGCGGCATCTGGAAAAGGCCTTAGAAGATTTTCCCGAGAAAGATAAAGTTAAAGTGGTTTGGAAAAGCTTTCAGCTGAACCCCAATATGCCGGAAAGCAGCGATGAAAGCGTCTATGAATATCTGGCAAAGGCCAAGGGCATTAGTCTGGAACAATCCATGCAAATGCATAAGCGCGTTGAAGAAATGGCGGCTAATGCCGGACTAGATTACAACTTCGACATTGCCAAAGTAGCCAACTCATTTAAGGCACACCGCGTGCTACAGTTAGCCAAGAGAAAGAATCTTGGCGATGAACTAAAAGAAACACTCCTCGAAGCCTATTTCACTAAAGGAAAAAATACCAGCGACACTAAAACGCTCGTTGAACTAGCTAATTCTGTAGGAATTAGTGGTGATGAAGTAGAACTGGCGCTCAATGAAGAACAGTTTGCTCATTATGTGAAGCAAGACATTGAAGAGGCTCGGCAAATAGGTATTCAAGGAGTTCCCTTTTTTGTTTTCGATAAAAAATATGCAGTATCTGGTGCTCAACCAGTAGAGCATTTTAAAGCCACCTTAGAAAAGATTCAGGCCGAAAGCAGCTCTTTCATCAATACTTCGCCAGAACAAGGCGATAGCTGTGATATTGAAGGCAATTGCTAGGCATTGTTGAACAGTTATTCAACAACAGTCATAAAAAGAGGTCACCGCGAAAGCCACTATTCTCGTTATTTCCGGTTTGATCGGAAATCTCCATCGGCCTTAAGTGCCAAGTAGATAAAATCACCTTCAGGGGTAGGCAATGGCGTTTAAGTTTGGGAAAGTCTCTTTTTATTGACTAAAAGATGCCTAACCGTCTTTCTTCAATCAGTCTTTCTGGTAAATATATGATGCTGGGTAGCGGTGAAGTAATCTCTGAATATCTGATTGATCGAATGATCCTCTCTGCTGGCCTTAACGCCTAAGTGGGGATAAAGAGCCGTAATTGCGCTGGAAATATACCTGACTGAAACGGATGCCGCCTCATGTACCTCTCTTATGAATGAATCAGCAAATATTCCGTTGCTGTCCGTCAATTCCGATACGGTTCGTACAATTTCTCTGATTTCCCGGTTAGCCGATCGAACGACAGATTCCAGCCCATTCAATGGTTCGGACTGAGTAATTAAAGCTGCCTCTTCCCAAAAGTGTTCAGCCATACCAATATAGTTTACCCAAAGGGTGAGGTCGGCAAATACTGAAAAATGAATTTTAAAGACTGACTGAGGATGATAAAACTGATTATAAATAAAGCTGAAACGCTCATGAACAACTACATCAATCACCTCAAAAGAATGAGTAGCCGAAGCTTTCAGCCCCATGGTTTGCCAATCCTCAATAATGGTCACTTCAGTTGCTGGAATAACGAATGACAGGAATTTTGGTGTTCCATCCTCATTCTTCAACTCTATCCCATTCTCTATAATTTTTGCATTCAAGGTAAAATGAGTGAGATATGGTGCTCCTGTTGCGTAGCGCCAAGTACCATTAAGCCGATAAGCATCTCCCTCCTTTTCGGCAGTTCCAAACATTCCTCCGCTTCCACCCAAAATCGCTGACTGAGCAAAAACTTCTTGGGCAA
>NZ_DDDQ01000102.1:0-12633 GCF_002336325.1 Roseivirga sp. UBA1976
GCAAATTAGTTGGGCTCTATAGGCACCCAAATCTTTTCTTACCCCTACTTCTTTGGCCCTTTTTTCCGATTTAGCAGTGCTAAGATTGATATAGTTGATACAGGCGATCAGCAAAATGAACAAGGCTATAGCCACCAATGAGTACAGTAGGTTTCTGGAAATTTTTTCCGGGTAGTCGCTCCCTTTGGCAGTATCAAAGTGCATTTCTGTAATGGGCTGAATGTCAAAGGCCATTTCAATACCTGCCGCCCTGAATGACTCCCCTACTTCATCATCGATATATGTATTCAATTTATTCAAATAGGCTTGTGCTGCACTTTCATCAGCTACTTTCACATAGGTGAAGTAGTTCATGGGAAACCATCGGTTAGAGGGCGGTTCGCCCACGGTAGACATAGACATGACCAGGTCGAAATGCAGTGAGGTATTGCCCTGAAAATCCTGGATAACCCCTGTAATCATAGCGTCTTGATTATTGATTTTTAGAGTGGTGCCAACCACATCGGTTGTTCGGCCAAAATACTTCAAGGCGGTAGACTCTGTCATTACCAAAGCATTAGGATCGTCTAGAGCAGTAGCCGCATGGCCCTCTAAAAACTTATGTTGAAACACTTTGAAATAACTGGTGTCGGCAAAGTATACCTCCGACTCAATGAACCGATTTTCACCATGTTCCACTAACAGCTCACGGCCTATTGACCAATCATAGACGAAAGTGATTTCTTCGATTTCAGGAAAATTTTGGTCTGAAATAGCTGTAATTCTGGCCGGAGTAACCGCCAGATCTTCTCTGTTTCCGTTGGTAGTAAACACGCTGCTCAGCCTGTATATTTTCTCAGATTCAGGATAGAAGCGTTCATAAGAAGCTTCGGCCTTCACATAAAGCATAATGATAATACAGGCCATTACGCCTACAGAAAGTCCTGCAATGTTGATGATGGAGTAGCTCTTTTGCCTTTTGAGCGACCTAAGTGCTATGTTGATATAGTTTTTGAGCATTTTTCAGTTTTATGTTTAATGTTCAAAGTTTAAGTCAAGCCGCATTGCACTTGGAACTTAGCACTTTGAACCGACCCTTTTATTCCGTTCTCAGTGCGTTTACCGGGTTTGCGTTTGCCGATTTTAGTGACTGAAATATGAGTATAGTCCACACCACTGCAATCAAAGCGATTAGCGGAGTGAGCATAGTAAATACACTAATGGAAATATTGTAGACAAAACCATCGAGCCATTCAGACATAAAATGATAAACCAAAGGCAGAGTGATTAAGGCTACAAGGAGAATTAGTTTGGTAATGCCACTGTTCAATAGCCAAATGAGCTGGCCGATGTTGGCTCCAAGTATTTTCCTGATGCCCACTTCTTTGATGCGCGATTCGGCAATGAAAATAGACAGTCCCAAAATTCCCAGCCCGGCAACAATTATGGCCAGTATGGTGAAGGTTGAAAACACTCTGGAAAGCTTCTCCTCCTGCTCGTACTTCTTTGCAAAAACATCGTCCAGAAAGTTATAATCAAAAGGATAGTCATTAGCCATGCTTTCAAAGGTGGCTTGCAGATGATCCATAGCCGCCCTCACATTTCCACCAGAAATCTTCACATAAGCATAGGTAAAGCCACTTTTAGAAGGCACAATCATTAAGGGTTTAATGGTTTCCCTGGCCGAGCCATAAATGAAGTCTTCCACTTGTCCTATCACTTTATAGCCACCAATGGTTTTACCAATTGGCGTATCCCATCCAAACTCTTCCTGTGCGGTCTCATTAATGATAATGCCTTTCCGATTCAGCTCTCCTTCAGAAGAAAAATCATCCCCTTCTTTAATAGTAAGGCCCAATCGATCTACAAAACTTGTTTCAACATTCATAAAGGTGATGGGCACGGGTTCTTCCAGTCCCTCCGGTTCCATGTATAAACTTGCACTACCATCGAAAACCGAAAAAGACGCTCCGGTGACCGATTCGATCGATGCATTTCTGGTGAGTTCATTTTTGAACGTTTCGTAATTCTCGGCAACACCCTTATCGGCCAAAGAAACGCCCACTATTTGATCATGGTCAAAACCAAGGTCCAGGTTAGACATGTGGTTGAACTGCTGCAGAACAATCATAGTCACAGAAATAAGACCTAAACAGATAAATACCTGAAAACCAACAAGAGCAGCTCTGAACTTCGCGCCTTTCTTGCCACTTGTCGCCCTTCCTGAAAGCACTTCAATAGCACTAAATCTGGACAAAAATGAAGCAGGATATATACCGGCTAAGAAGCTTACCCCCACCACAATGGAAGACAGGATAACGTAGCTTTCCAGCGCACCGTAGTCAACACCCACAGATTTCCCAACAAAATTGCTAAGTACGGGTGAACAGAGCTCTACCAAACAAATGGCAAAGACCAAACCGATGAATGTGATAATGAACGACTCGGTTAAAAACTGCCTTGCCAATTGAGTTTTATGTCCTCCAACCGTTTTCCGGATGCCAACTTCGCGCGACCTTTTGGAATACCGAGCTGTGGCTAAATTCATATAGTTGATAATGGCCACACCCAGAATAACCAGGGCTATAATCAAATAAAGCTGGGCCTTATCTTTTTCGCCATTTCTTCCAAAATAACCATGGCTCAAATCGGAAAAATAGATCTGATCTACGGGAAGTAACTTAGTGACCCGGTTACTTAAGTGCGGTTCCAGGGCTGCATTCATTTTAGCCTCTATGGCCGTCAAATCAAGGTTTGCTTCGCTTAGCTTTACATAGAGAGGAAATGCCGAAACCACCCCCCAGTCAAAGACTGTTTTCTTCATGGCAAAATTGACCCCTGAAAAGAAAGCATCATTGGCATTCTCAAAAGAAATGAGGTAATCGAAATCCACATGAGTATTATCGGGTAGATCCCGGAAAACACCACTTATCTGAAAAGAGCCTAACTCAACAATTTCGATAGTTTCTCCAATAGCAGCCTGAACAGAGCCATAGACCCTCAGAGCCTCACTTTCCGAGAGAAGTATGTCGCTCTTCCCAAGCTTTAGATTAGAAGAGCCCAAGGCAGGTTGAACATCGAAAAAGTTTAGTGTTTCGGGGTCTGTATACCGAACCCCATCAACCAGAAATCGTTGGTTGTTCATTTTAAGCACCTTCTTTTGCATGGTGCCAAAACGAGTACTAGCCATAATTTCCGGAACCTGCTCTACCATAAGAGGACCCATAGGCCCCATGGTCTGCATTTCAAAAGCGGGGATGTTATTGGTAGTGTCTTTTACATACACCTGAAAGATTCGATCTTTTTGACTCAAGTGTTCATCGTAGCTAAACTCAACCTTTACGAACAAGCTTAGCAGAATAAAGGCAGCAAGCCCAATGGACAAGCCAAATACATTGATGAAGGTATAACCTTTGTTTTTGAGAAGATAGCGGCTGGCCGTCTTGAGGTAGTTTTTAAACATAATTGTTGAAGTATTTTGACCGTTGGGCTCATACCCGTCAACTTCTTTCCAAGCAATATGCCAAACTTAACTAATTGATTTTCAGTAAATAGACACACCTCAGCTATTCAACACTATTCGCTAGCGAACTTTACCGTCCGCTGACGGACGGTAGTATTTGTGTATATTGTTGGAGGTGGGTTGATTTGTCCAGCTTTTACCTTAAACCTAAAGCCTGCCCGCTGGCAAAGGCAGAAGTTAGGGATAAAGACTAGTTTCATCGAAGACCAAGTCCCCTTTAGGGGATTTAGGGGTAAGAGTTTTATTAGAACGTCATTCCCGCGCAGGCGGGAATCTCTATTAAAACCTAAAGGCCAGATAGGGATTCCCGTTTTCACGGGAATGACGGTTAATCAAGCAATGGTAAAAGGCCAGAACTTAAAAAAGTTTAGAACTGCTAAAGTCGAAATAGATGAAATACACGATTCTAGCACAAGCACTCCCCCTTTTTTGAAAAGGGGGCTGAGGGATTAGATTCTAATGAAATATTTCAAAAGCCAATCCCTCTACCCCCCCTGCCTTTGCTGGCAGGCAGGCTTCGCCAAGGGGGAAAAGGAGGTGTCAGAGTAAGTGGCATCAGGAATAGACACTTAAGAGCAATGTATTTTTAGAAGTAGTCAGTTAAAATTAGTACAAACCCTCCCCCTTTTTGAAAAGGGAGGCATGGGGATTAGATCCTAATGAACTATTTCAAAAGCCAATCCCCCTAACCCCCCTGCCTTTGCTGGCAGGCAGGCTTCGCCAAGGAGGAAAAGGAGGTGTCAGAGTAAGTGGCATCAGGAATAGACACTTAAGAGCAATGTATTTTTAGAAGTAGTTAGTTAAAATTAGTACAAACCCTCCCCCTTTTTGAAAAGGGGGCCAGAGGGATTAGAAATGATAAACACATTATGAACACCTACAATAAACACTTAAAACACAACGCCAGAAAACTCAGAAATGAGTCGACACCAGGTGAGGCCATACTCTGGAAATACGTTCTCAGAGGCAAAGGTTTTTATGGACTTCAATTCAACAGGCAATTCATCATTGAAAATTATATAGTCGACTTTATCTGTCGGGAATTGAAATTGATCATTGAATTAGATGGCAAATATCATGATCAAATTACAAGAGAAGATGAAATTCGAGATAATAGACTGAAGGAACTTGGATACAGAGTGATTAGAATACCCTAGAAGTTGGTCATAGACGATGTAAATGCGGTCTATCATTACCTGAAGAGATTTGTGCCAAAAGAGATTTTAGATAGAAACAAATAGAGCCAATCCCCCCACCCCTTGCCTTTGCCGGCAGGCAGGCTTCGCCATAGGGAAAAACGGGAGTGCATAATTTAAAGACATTATAAAAACATGGTGAACCACAATAGCCGCTACAGATGAAATACACGATTCTAGCACAAACCTTCCCCCTTTTTGAAAAGGGGGCTGGGGGATTAGATCCTAACGAACTATTTCAAAAGCCAATCCCCCCACCCCTTGCCTTTACAGGCAGACTTCGCCAAAGGGAAAAACGGGAGTACATAACTTAAAGACATTATAAAAACATGGTGAACCGCAATAGCCGCTAAAGATGAGAAACAAGATTCTAGCACAAATCTTCCCACTTTTTGAAAAGGGGGCTGGGGGATTAGATCCTAATGAACTATTTCAAAGCCAATCCCCCCACCCCTTGCCTTTGCAGGCAGACTTCGCCAAAGGGAAAAACGGGAGTACATAACTTAAAGACATTATAAAAACATGGTGAACCACAAAAGCCGCTACAGATGAGAAACAAGATTCTAGCACAAACCTTCCCCCTTTTTGAAAAGGGGGCTGGGGGATTAGAAACTACTTTTAGGTCAATCCTCCCAACCTCCTTCGCCAAGGAGGATTATCCTTGCAAACATCATTCCGATCAATTCCACAGATGTTTATCTGCTAGTAATTTACCTTTTTGAAAAGAGAATTATAAGGATTAGAAGCACAGAAACTCAAACATGAAAACAGGACGCATACTCATTATAGACGACAACGAAGACCTGCTCAAAGCAGCTCGTATTTTCCTGAAACGCCATTTCGGGCAGATTGATCTGGAGAAGGACCCCACCCTAATTCCTGACCTGCTCAAGAATGAATCGTATGATGTGATTCTGCTGGATATGAACTTCACGCAGGATGTAAATTCGGGTCAGGAAGGCTTTCATTGGTTAGATAAAATTCTGGAGATTGATCCGTCTGCTGTGGTGGTGCTTATCACAGCTTTTGGTTCGGTAGATATGGCCGTTAGGGCTATCAAAGCTGGAGCTACAGACTTTGTGATGAAGCCTTGGGAAAATGAGAAGCTGCTGGCTACAATGCTTTCTGCCATTAAACTTAGGTCATCTAAAGCAGAAGTTCAGCAACTCAAAGACCAACAGGAACTTATGCGTGAAGAGTTAGACCATAAGTTCAAAGATATTATCGGTCAATCTCAGGCTATGATCAAGGTGTTTGATACCATTGATCGAGTAGCCGGAACCGATGCCAATGTGCTTGTTTTAGGCGAAAACGGAACGGGCAAAGAACTCATAGCCCGCGCTATTCACCGAAACTCCAATAGAGCAGAGAAACCTTTTGTCACAGTGGATTTGGGAGCTATTACCGAAACGCTATTTGAGTCGGAACTATTCGGTCATGTGCGTGGTGCTTTTACCGATGCCAAAACCGATCGTGCCGGACGCTTTGAGGTGGCCAATGGCGGAACCCTTTTCCTCGATGAGATTGGCAACCTCTCTCCTGCGCTACAGGCCAAATTATTGACAGCCTTGCAGAATAAGCGCATTTCACGAGTTGGTTCGAATAAGGTGCTGGATGTAGACATTCGCTTGATCTGCGCCACCAACATGCCGCTTTATGAAATGGTGCAAAAGGGGGAGTTCAGGCAAGATTTATTGTACCGAATCAACACTATTGAAGTAACCTTGCCATCACTAAAAGAGCGACATGAAGATATTCGCCTACTGGCAGAGCATTACTTGGAGCAGTTTGCTAAGAAGTACAACAAGGACATTTATAAGTTCTCGGAGGCCACAATAAAGCGACTGGAAAAGTACCACTGGCCTGGCAATGTGCGTGAGCTTCAACATGCTGTAGAAAGAGCTGTGATTATGAGCAGAGACAACATTCTGCAGCCGGAAGACTTCTTCTTTAACTCTTCAAATCAGCCAAAAGACCAAAGTGAAATCAATCTCGAGCAGTATAATCTCGAAGATGTAGAGCGAATCCTCATCCGCAAGGTCTTAGCCAAACACAACGGAAACATTACCCATGCCGCTCAGGAACTGGGACTTACCCGTTCATCTTTGTACCGAAGACTAGAGAAGTATGGGCTTTAACCGTTTTCGCTTATTTGTGCTACTGCGAGTGATTATTCTATTCATCACCGTTTCGGCCTTCGTTTACCTGATATTCTTCGATGAGAAGTACGTGACCACTGTGGTAACCGGCTTCCTGATCATCTTTGAGGTCTTTGAGCTTTTCAACTACATAGAAAGCACCAACAAGAAGCTCAGACGCTTTTTCGATGCCATCAAGTACAACGACTTCAACATGAGCTTTACCCATGACAATAAGCTGGGAAAGACCTTTAAGGAACTGAATATGGCTTTCAAAGAAGTGATTGATGCCATTTTGCTGGAACGACAAAAGCGTGAGGAGTTCTTTCAAGAATTACAGGTTGTGGTTGAAAATATTGCCTCGGGTATTGTGTCCATCGATGAAGAAAACAAAGTGAAGTTTATCAACCGTTCGGCTCTTAACCTACTAAACCTGAATAATGATAGAAATGTCTCCATCAATCGTTCTTATCCTGAAATCAGAGAGATTTTGAAGGAACTAGGTACGCATTCAAGAATCATTTACAAGACCAAAAATGGCAATGAGTTGGCGGTATTTATCAGCCGATATAAGCTAGGGAACGAGTCATTCCGACTTTTGGCCTTCCAAGACATTAAGGCTGAACTTCAATCGCGTGAGTTGGAAGCCTGGCAAAACCTGACCAAGGTGCTAAGGCATGAGATTATGAACTCCATTGCGCCTATTTCATCCCTCACCTCTACCCTGAAGGAAGTGATAGCCGAAGATGTGCAACGCTCACCCAATGCCAATCTCATTTCAGATGATAGCCTGGACGATCTTGAAGAAGGTCTGCGCACCATATCAGGTCGATCTGATGGGCTCATCAACTTTATCAATGCCTATCGCGATTATACCAACCTCCCAGAGCCAAACTTACAGCAGCGCGATATTAACAAAGTAGTCGAAAGTGCAGTGGCTCTGATGAAGAATGAATTCAAGGAAAATCAGCTGACACTGAAAGTTTTAAAACAAGAAACCATTGTAAACTTAGACGATCAGTTAATCGAGCAGGTGCTGATTAACCTGATCAAGAATGCTCGTGAAGCTATTGAAAATCAGCAAGATGGGAAAGTTGAGGTAAAAGTTGACTTTCGTGATGGACATACCAAAGTCTCAATTCAGGACAACGGACCGGGCATTACCGAAGAAGCCAAAGAGAAGATCTTTATGCCTTTTTACTCTACCAAAAAGCGAGGTTCAGGTATTGGACTCAGCCTCTCCAAGCAGATTATGCAGCTCCATGGTGGTGACCTAAGAGTAGAGAGCGAGATCGGTAAGGGAGCCTGTTTTGTTTTGAGTTTTTAGGATATCCATATATTAAATTTAGACGTCATTCCCGCGTAGGCGGGAATCTCCATCACTGGTCGAAGCGTTTCGCTTTGACCTTCTGCATCAAGTCATAGGGAGACCCTAAGACTAATTTGTAGGGGCGTTTATGATTTAGGTTTTTTAGAAGTTCAAACTTGTCCTTTCTTCAATGCATCACATTATAGTGCAAATATCGAATGAGTACTTCCATTTTACATCAAAACTCTATAGTTTACACTTATCTAAACTTCTCAAGCACACATTAAGCTTAATTCAAGACCGACATGTTGAAATTAAACTGTAAGTTGAATGGTGGCATATTATGTCAATTCATTGTTTAACATGATTTATCTTTGCGCTTTTTCAGTTTGTAGTGAACATTAACCTGATATGAACCCTGCTCTAATTAACCAAAATTTCAACTCTATTGCAGCCATCGACCTCTTCTGTGGAATTGGTGGTTTGACGAACGGACTTAGAAAAGCTGGCATTCCAGTATTGGCTGGAATTGATCAAGATAAGTCTTGTAAATATGCTTACGAAGTGAATAACGAGGCAGAATTTATTGGAGAGGATATATCAAAAATCTCAGGTGAGAGTCTAATTAACAGATACTGGAGAGATACTGATTTAAAAATATTAGTCGGTTGCGCACCCTGCCAACCCTTTTCTTCTCATTCGAATAAGATCCGAGAAGAAGAAAAAATTCAAGATATTAAATGGAATCTATTGTCTGAGTTTTTGAGACTAATTAGGGAGACTCAACCTCAAATTGTTTCTATGGAAAATGTACCCAATCTGTCTAAAAAGAATGTTTTCTTGGATTTTGTGAATAGTCTAAAGAAAGAAGGTTATCATGTACAACATCAAAATGTTTATTGCCCTGATTATGGTATTCCTCAAAAAAGAAGAAGACTTGTATTGGTTGCTTCGAAATTTGGAGCAATTTCACTCATTGAAAAGACACATGAACCCAAAAACTATAAATCAACATTTCAAGCCATAGGCGGTCTACAGAAACTAAAACATGGAGAAAAGTCTAGTGAAGACCCACTTCATTTCACAAGTAAACTAACAGATTTAAACCTAAGAAGAATACAGGCTTCAAAACCTAATGGCACATGGTTGGATTGGGATGAAGAACTTAGACTGGAATGCCACAAGAAAGATTCCGGGAAGACCTATAGTTCTGTTTACGGTCGAATGACTTGGCATGAACCCTCTCCAACTATTACAACACAATTCTACAACTTTGGTACTGGGCGATTTGGCCACCCAGAACAAGACAGAGCTTTGACCATAAGGGAAGCCGCTCTTCTTCAAACCTTCCCAGATAATTACGAGTTCGAAGACCCAAAAGAGCCCATATCCCTTAAAAGGATAGCAACGCATATTGGAAATGCCGTTCCAGTTGACTTGGGTTATGTGGTTGGAAAAAGCATCAAAGAACACCTCAATAAGCTCCAGAATGAAAGAATACGAATTAAATATTGACCCAAGAATATTAGAACTTCTTGGTCCAAACTTATATACCAACATATATTATGTTTTAGCAGAATTGATTGCGAATGCATATGATGCAGATGCACATAACGTATACATCATAGCCAATCCTGATAATATTCGGGTGGAGGATGATGGACATGGAATGTCTTATCAAGCTGGAGAAGTAAATAAATATTTAAATGTAGCAGGCGAATCAAGGTCATCTGAGCAAGACTCACATACTCGCTCTGGAACGAGGCGCAAAATGGGAAGAAAAGGAGTCGGTAAATTAGCCGCACTTTCCGTTTCTGAATCGGTCGACATTCTGACCATTTCCAGAGGTGAAAAATCTGGTTTTGTTTTAACAAGGAGACCGGAAGGGAAAAAACTTCAAGCAATAGAAGATGGCAATATTCAATTTGATTTTATCAAAGAAAATGGAACAGCCATTGTGATGAAGGAACCGGAATATCGTCTCCATTCTACACTAAATGCGGTAAAAAGAAATCTATTGAAGATTTTCCCGATAGTCAGCAAAGATTTTCGTGTACATATAATTCGAGGTAAGGAAGTCGAAATAATTGAAGATTTCGATAGAAATATAATGAAGGAATTGTGTGCTCTGATAACCCTAGGTGATGAGTTTGCACCTTTGACTGAACTAGTCCCAAAATTATTCGAAAGTAAGCATGAGGAGTTAGTAGAATCAAGGTCGCCATTTACAAACCCTATTGTTTTGAAGAACAAAGATGGCAAAGAGATTGAGTATGCTCTTGAAATTTTGGGTTGGATTGGCACTTACATCTCTTCAAGAGGGAGAAAAGCTGAGATGACTGATTTCCCAGACAATTTCATCTCCCTATTTGCTAATGGCAAGCTAGGAGAATTCAATATTCTCCCAAATGTAGGATCCAATAAACTTAATGAGGTTTACGTAGTGGGACAATTACACGTTGATTTGTTTGAGCTATCCGAATTACCAGACATGGCTTTGAGCAATAGGCAGGGTTACAAGTCTGATGACCCCAGGTATGAAAAAGTAAGAGATCATATCCGATCAACCTTGTTGCCAGACATTCTTAAAAGAAGAGAACTCTATTCAGATTTTACAAAGGCAAAGAAGAAAAGGAAGAAACTAGAGGAGCAAAAAAGAGATGAAGAAAGGCTGAGACAACTAGTGGATAAATTTAGAAATAATATTAGTCAAGGAGCTGCACAGACCATATCGCAATTAGGAGTCAATGCTCCACTAGATGCTATAGAAGCCATAATTAAAGAATCCATAAACAACAATACCCCTGAATTAGGATTAAAGTCAGTCGTAGACTCCCAAAAGAAAAAGATTCTTATAAGTCAGACTTACTCCGATAAATCACTCGCTGACATTGTCTACAGTATGTTGAACTTCAATAATGTGCCATCAGAGGATATCTTATATACAAATTGTGATGACGAAATTTGTCGTATCCCTGAAGGAGTATCTATCTATGATTATTTGAGAGACTTTTTTGTTGAAAGCTATTCTACCGAGAAGATTTATGTCCTCTTTATTACAAGTGAAAACTCTCAAAAATCTTGGGGAGCGATAACAGAAGTAGGTGCCTCTTGGATAACTCAGATAGATCATAAGATATTTAATATTCCTCCATTTAGGCCAGAACATCCTTTAGACGATGAATCACAATGGCACAACACAAATAGAAGTGGGTTTGATTTATCTATGTCAAGATTAAGTGCAGACATTTTTTGTCAGAAAATTGAAAATCTTTGCGATCAATTAGGTTACTCTAAAAGGACTAGATATGAAAATAAGGTACATCTTGCTACTCTTGTTGCAATTAGCTAAATACTAATATAATACGTTAGAAGAAACGTTTTACACGAGCCCCCCAACTGGTCGAAGCGTCTCGCTTTGACCTTCTCCTTGAAATCTTAGGGAGACCCTAAGACTAGTTTTGAGACGTTAAAACCCGCCCTCATACCACGATTGCACAAATAATTCCCCTCTTCCCCTTCCTTTAAAAATTCACACCTGCTATTTTGCCTATCAATGAATTGGCAGCCATTACGCAGCTCCCTGAGCGGAGATTTATATACTGACGAAACCCACAGAAGGCTCTATGCTACTGATGCTTCAGAAATATAAGAGAATCCATAACTCATAATTTTCGTAGATTTACTTACTACTCACAGACCATGAAGAGTTCAGGTTTAAGTTTATGAGAATAGAAAGAACAAATAATGAGATACTTATTCGGCTATCCGCTAAGGAAAGTACTAGTAGCATCCAACGTCTATTAGACCTTGTCGAATTCTGGGAGATAACTTCTGAAAGTAGAGCAACAGAAAAGGATATAAACGATTTAGCGGCCAAGTCCAAAGAAGATTGGTGGTCTAAAAATAAGAATCGCTACATTAAATGAATGTTGTTGTAGACACCAACATAATCTTTAGTGCGATCCTAAGTTCTAAGGGTAAGATTGGCAATCTACTTTTAAACTCAGTAAACAGATTTGAATTCTTCACAACTTCCTATTTGTTGGAAGAACTAGATACCCATCATGATAAGCTCAAAAAGATATCTGGAATTAATGACTCAGATATCAAGTATTTGAAACGTATCCTTTTTAATCATATCGAATTCATAGACCCTAATCTTATTCATCCAGACAACTGGCAGAATGCTTATAATTTGGTAAAGGATATTGATGAAAATGACACCCCATTTGTCGCGCTTAGTTTGGAAATTCAGGCATATTTATGGACTGGTGACAAAAAGTTAAATAGAGCCTTAAAACAAAAAGGAGTTAACTGGATTCTAACAACCAATGAACTAATGGAGATTCGAAATAAATAATTCCCCTCTTCCCCTTCCTTTAAAAACTCACATCGGCTATTTTGCCTCTCAATGAATTGGCAGCCATTACGCGACTCCCTAAAAGGAGATTTATATACTGACGAAACCCACAGAAGGCTCTATGC
>NZ_DDDQ01000102.1:12932-13224 GCF_002336325.1 Roseivirga sp. UBA1976
CGAAACCCACAGAAGGCTCTATGCCACCGATGCCTCGGCCTACAGAGAATTACCTCTTGCTGTAGCCGTTCCAAAGGGCAAACAAGACCTTATTGCATTAGTCAAATTCGCTTCAGAGAATAATACTTCACTGATTCCCCGAACAGCAGGAACCTCTCTGGCCGGTCAGGTAGTGGGCGGTGGCATTGTAGTAGACCTCTCCAAAAACTATAGCCAAATTCTGGAAGTGAATGCCGAAGAAGGCTACGCTTGGGTTGAACCAGGAATTGTTAGAGACGACCTTAACAAGCAC
>NZ_DDDQ01000043.1:0-83174 GCF_002336325.1 Roseivirga sp. UBA1976
CTGTTAAAAGACGCTGTGAGGACATAGCTTGTGGCTAATAGCCTGAATTGTTGATAGTTCTCTTCCTCAATAATATTCTCGAAAAAATAGTTCAATGCCAATTGTTCATACTTTGTCTCTTGGCATGTCGAATTTTTTTCAATCAGAAATCCAAATAGAGTAAGAAGTAGGGCTCTCTTCATGGCAGAAGATACTTAGGAATTCCAAACCTCCCAAGCCGCTTCTGCCTGTCCGTGGAGCATTTCCAGTCCGTTTTTTACCCAGCATTTGGCATCAATTCCTTTTTGCATAAAAGCAGTTTTTAGCGGATTATAAACCAGATCATAAAGAAAGTGTTCTTTGGTAAGTTGTTCGTATGGTAGTGGTGGTAATGTGTCCGTATTGGGGGCCATGCCCAGCGGGGTGGTGTTAATAATGAGCTTCGTAGTATGGAGTATGGAGTATTGAGTATTGAGAAGGTCATAGCTCAATTGGCCTTCCTTAGGATTTCGGGACACAAACTGGTGTTCGATGCCCAGGTTTTCTAAAGCAGCTTTTACTGCTTTAGATGCTCCGCCTGTTCCCAGAATCAATGCTCTTTCAGGCATTGGGTTAGGGCCTACAAATTTGACAAGTGACTCTTTAAAGCCGCTATAGTCGGTGTTATAACCTATCAGTTTTTTCCCTTGAATTTTAATGCAATTGACAGCGCCTATTCGCTCGGCTTTTGGGTCTATTTCGTCCAAATATGCAATTACCTGCTCTTTATAAGGAATGGTAACATTTAAGCCGGAAAGCCCTTTCTCCGATTTGATAAGTTCCGGCAACTCTTCAATTGACTCTATGGGGTAGAGCTCATACTCAAGGTTTTGCAGGCCTTCTTTCTCAAACTTTTCACTGAAATACTTTTTGGAGAAAGAATGACCTAGTGGATAGCCAATCAGTCCAAAACGTTTCATATCAATTACCGGGTTTTAAATATGCTGCTACTCTGTCTATAGCCAAAACAAGCAGAAAACCACCTGCTGCGAAGCCAAGAGCTTCAACAAAGTGAGGCTCCATACCGGTTTGGGCCAGATAGTCGTTAGGCATTACGTTTATTTCATAGAGCGGTTTAATCTCACCGTGCCTGTCTACATAAGTTTCTACGGCTTTTTTCCATGGCCAGACTTTATAGAGAGAACCAATCATAAAGCCTGATAGTACGCCTACCGTAATGTTGTGAAACTTATTAAAAAGCCAGCTTACCAGGCGTGCAAAGCTTAGGAGTCCAACAATGCAACCTAAGGCAAAGATGATAATGTCTACCACCTTAAATTCCTTTATGGCCGTGAGCACGTATTCATATTTGCCAAATAGCAAGAGAATAAATGATCCGGAAATTCCCGGTAAAATCATGGCGCATATAGCCACCGCACCGGCTATGAATAAAAACCACTTTCCTTCAGGGGTTTCAGCCGGGGTAGAAGATGTGATTAGATAGGCAATACCAATACCAATAACGATGGCAATGGCCACTCCAAAACTCCACTGTTTTATTTCTCTCAGAATAATGAGGGCTGAAATAACAATGAGTCCGAAGAAGAAAGACCATACCTGTATGGGACTGTCGCTAAGCAAATGCGTAATAACCTTGGCTAAGGTGATTACGCTGGTGAAGATACCAACTAACAGGGTGAGCAAAAAAGAGCCGTTTATGTATTTCCAAAGCCCTTTAATGTCCATCCGTCTAAGGTAGCCAAGCGCGGTTGCATCCACTCTTTTAATACTAGTGAGCAATTGCTCATAAATTCCTGTGATGAAAGCTATGGTGCCTCCGGAAACTCCCGGAACCACATCTGCTCCCCCCATGGCTAGTCCTTTGAGGTAGAGGGTAATGTAATTTATGAGCTTGCTCATGGGTTAAACTTTGCGATCGAGAAAATGATCGAACGTGTCGCCCCGTAGTCCCAAACGCAGGGTTTCTAAAGGGATAACTTCCTCAGGAGCAATATTACCGAGGTTTACGTTGGCTCCCATTAGTTTAATGAAATATACCTGTTGGGCTTTCTGAGGTGCTTCCCAAATAATTTTTTCGAAAGGAATTTTGGTAAGGATTTCCTGTACTAGGCCGGATCTTACTTCGCCTGTAGATCTAAAGAGGCCTACATTGCCACTTTCTCTGGCTTCGCCAATTACCTTCCATGCTCCTGCATCCAGCTCTTTTTGCATCAGTTCTATCCACTTGTAAGGAGGGATAATTTTTTCAGCATCCTTGGAGCCTACTTCGGAGAGAACGGTTACTTGTTCTGCCAGTTTGGTTATGTATTCGCATTTTACATCATGGTCCAGCTCAATGGAGCCATCAGAAACTTCGGCAAAGGGCATATTGTATTTGTCGAGCACTTTTCGGTAATCATCAAATTGATTCCTCACAATGAATGCTTCGAACAGAGTTCCTCCAAAATAGAAGGGTATACCTGCTTCTCTATATACGTTGAGTTTAGCGTCTAAATTAGGTGTCACATAAGAGGTGGCCCAGCCCAACTTCACAATATCTACATAGTCACCGCAAACGCTGATGAAATCCTCGGCCTGTCTCACGCTAAGGCCTTTGTCCATAGCCATAGTGAAACCTTTCTCCCGTGGTTTTTGTGCCCTTTCAGGCACGTCTGTTAAAAAGTAATGCATTTAATTCTTACTTCTGTATTGATCGATAATCTTGAATAACGCTTTTTGCGTTTCCAGTTTAGGAAAAAATTCGAAGAGCACTTCGTGTTTTTCGAAGTCCAAAATTAAGGCATTTTCTAGATAAGTAAAGGCTTCGCGGTAATGACCTGCCGTGATTTGATAAACCACCATGCGGTATAATAGCTCAGCATCGTCAGGAACCTCCTCCAAGGCTCTATCAATGAGTGAGATAGCTTTTTTCATTTCGCCCTGCTCGTAATGAATAAATGACCAGTCGAGCCAAATTTCATTATTTACAGGCTCCAGTATGGCCGCTTCCTGATAGGCCTCTATGGCCGAAACTACGTTGCCAATGTTATACTCGGCAGTGGCCACGGCCATCCAGTAGTTAGCATTTTCTGGATCTAACTTTAGGGCCTTGTTTAAAAAGTGTATGGCCTCGAAGTATTTTTCTTGTGCCGAAAGGCAACAGCCTATGCCATACCAGGCATCTTCATAAAACTGATCGATTTTAGAAGCTTTACGGTAATATTTAATTCCGTATTCGTATTGCTCCATTTTTTCGTAGGCTGCCCCAATGCAACAGTAAACCTCAGAAGATGGCCCCTCGTTGCTGAGGGTGTTTTTATAAGCTTCCAGTGCGTCTTGGTAACGCTCCAGATTCATATATGAATTACCCAGATTGAACCAGGCAGAAGCGAAGGTGTCGTCAATTACCAGGGCAAAATCGTAGGCCTTTACGGCCTCTTCAAACTTTTCTAGCTTATTATATACAATGCCCAGATTATACCAGGCATAAGCCGAATAGGGGTCTCTGTCGATAAACTCTTTATAGTAGGCTACGCTATCTTCCAGCTTACCTGTAACGTCCAGACAGTATGCCAATTCGTAGAGTGCCGATTCGTGGTTGATGTCTGTCTCTATGGCTTGTTTATAAAAATCAATGGCGACTTCGTATTTGCCATTGGTTTGATAGGTGAGCCCTATGTTGTAGTAAACTTCTGCTTTATCTTCTGCTCCATCGAGAGTAGAAAGCAGAATTTCAACGGCCTTCTCAAACTCACCCAAAATAGAGTAAATGTTGCCTTTTACGGTCAGCAATTCCGGGTCGTTGGGATGAAGGTTTTCGGCTTCTTCAATTACCTTAAGGGCCTCGTCATATTTTTCTTTGCCCACAAGGCATTGAGAAATTAAGATGCTAATCTCTAAACTGAAGGGGTATTGTTGAAGGGCCATTCGTCCGGCCTTTAGCCCTTTTCCAAACTGTAGTCGTTCCAGGTAATAATGAATGATGGTCTCATATTCTTCGATGTCGAAGAAATGAAAACCTTTGTTTTTGAGAAGCTCCTCAAACTTGCTAATCAACCCACGTTCCTCTTCTCTACTCGGATAGTCTTCCTGCATTACGTCAATTGGTTTACTTAAACTACGAATTACGGCACATTTAATCCATACAGAACGATTAAAATTTTCCCGAATTCATTGGGATAACCGTTCAACTATTTGATTTACAGTTGATAGCGATTTTTGAGTTCGGCAATGGTCCAGTCTACCGATTCTTCGAAAGATCTAAATTCTACGCCCAGTGTCTTTTTTATTTTTTGATTACTGAAATGGAATCTGCTTCTGCTCAAAATGGCCGTGTCTTTAGTAATCATTGCTTCTTTTCCGGTTATTCTTGAGCGTACAAACTCAAGAGCTACGGCCACGCGCAGCATCCAGGGTTTCACTTCTTTAGCCGGAGGTTTCTTTCCGAAGCTTCTGGCAATGGTGCCAAAAAACTCTTTGTAGGGTAATGACCCGGCATTGAGAATGAACCGTTCTCCGTGAATGTCAGACTCCAAAAGTTTAACGGCTATTTCGGCTACATCGCGTACATCAACAAAATTGGCATGTCCGGCCGGATGGAAGGCCTTTTCGTTGTAGGCATAATGAAAAACCGAAGTGCTGCCTCCCTGCCCCCAAAGACCGGGTCCTAAAACTACTGAGGGGTTAATTATCTTGACCTCGAGCCCTTCCTGGGCTCCTCTCCAAACTTCCAGCTCTTGGAGGTGCTTGGAACGGGCATAAATGGAATCATATTTGGTGCCTTCCCAACGGTCCTTTTCTGTAATCTCACGTTGATTGGGCTTTCGGCCAATGGCGGCTACAGAGCTCACGTGTAAAAATCTTTTTACATTTAATTTGAGACAAGTGTTGACTAAATCTGCAGTACCCAAAACGTTGGTTTCGTACATTTTGCTTTCAAACCGCTTGTCGAAAGATATAATGGCGGCTCCGTGAATAACAGCATCTATACCGGTAAGAGCGCTTTCCAGAAATACGGTGTCATTCATATCGCCAATTACCCATTCAATTTGCCCCGCAATATCTTCTAGCAGAGTCATTTGACTTGTTGCACGCTTTACGGCTCTGATTTGGTGCCCCTTTTGCAATAACTCACGGCATATAAAGCTTCCTAACAAACCGGTAGCTCCCGTTATAAATACTTTCATTCTATAGCTGGTGATTTAATAAGTCTAACTCGAGCAGCTTTTTCCAATACTTGGTAGTGCTAGCTGTTTTTAGTAGTTCTATGTGTCCTATTTGATGACAATCGGTTCCGACCATTCGTATAGCCTTCATATCAATAAGTCGTTCGGCTAGTTTCTGAACAGGTTTAGAATAACAGCCGGTTAAAGAAATGGCGTTCAACTGAAAAATGATATCCCGATCTAAAAGTTCCTCAATAAGCTGTGGTTTTTCTAGCAAATAGAGGTAGCGCTCCGGATGAGCAAATACCATTCTATACCCTTTCATGGTTAAATGAAAGCTTGCTTCTTTAAGCTCAGGGGGCTCATTTATAAAACCGGTTTCAACCAGTATATAGTTTTTACCAAAAGTAAGCAGCTCTTCATCGGCCGAAAGCTTTTGCATAAAATGCTCGTCCAGATAATACTCAGAAGCCGCCTGAAGTTCAATAGAGATATTTGCCTGCTCAAGAGCTTCTTGCATGGTTTTAAGGCCTGAGCGTATATTTTTTGGGGTATTGTCGTAAGTGCCCCACATAGTGTGCGGGGTGGTAATCACCTTTTTATATCCCAGAGCTTCCATAGTACGCAAAATTTCAAGGCCTTCTTCAATGCTTTGAATACCATCATCTATGCCCGGAATGAGGTGCGAGTGCACATCGGTAGTAATACCGCCCAGGTTGGGAGCAGACTTCTTATTGCGCAAAAATGAAAAAAGGCTCAAAATGCAGGACTTTGCTTATAGGCCGCAAAGTTAGGTAAAACTTGATCCTTTTCTGAAACTATAGGGTTGCTGATTCCCCAGTCAATTCCCAGGGATGTGTCATTCCAGAGAATGCCTCCTTCAGACTCCTTGTGGTAATAGTTGGAGCATTTGTAAAAGAAGACAGAGTCTTCTAGCGCAACAAAACCGTGGGCAAACCCTGCAGGAATTAAGAACATATTGTGACGTTCGGCCTCAAGTAAAACCGTGTGATGCTTTCCATAAGTAGGCGAGTCTTTGCGAATGTCCAGAGCAATGTCTAACACCTTACCATGAATAACTCTAACCAACTTGGCCTGAGCATGTGGTGGCTTCTGAAAATGGAGTCCCCGAAGGGTGCCTTTTACGGAAAATGACTCATTGTCCTGAACAAAATCTTCCCGAATACCCAGCTCCTGATAAAGTTCTCTTCGGTACGATTCAAAAAAATAACCCCTTTTGTCGCCAAAAATATTAGGTTCTAGTTCGTATAAGCCATCAAAGCCGGTTTCTATAATCTTCATAACGGAATTATCAACTCAAATATGTTCAATATGTGCTTAGAGAGAAATAAAGTTAGGTGCAAATTTTATAGTTAAACCTTTGTTTCGACCACTGACTGATTTTAAAGGTCTGTTTCACAAATGATTCGATTAATGGTAACTTGCGGCATTATTTATGGGAGGATTCGAAACAAGACCGCAAGAAAACGATAAAGCTGTGCTGGTAGCTCTGGTGAACAGGGACCAGCCGGAAGAAACCGTTATAGAATATTTGGATGAACTGGCTTTTTTGGCCGAAACGCTAGGATTGAATGTGGTGAAGTCTTTTACTCAAAAGATGGACAAACCGGATATTCGTTCGTTTGTCGGGAAAGGCAAGCTAGAAGAAATCAAAACCTACGTGATTGCTGAAGAAGTACAGGTAGTGATTTTTGATGATGATCTTACCCCATCGCAATTGCGGAACCTGGAGAAAGACCTGAAGGTGAAAATCTACGACCGAAGCTTACTCATACTGGATATCTTTCTGGAAAGGGCTCAAACGGCTCAGGCCAAAACGCAAGTGGAGTTAGCTCGTTCTACCTACCTTTTACCCCGCCTTACCCGTATGTGGACTCACCTTGAAAGGCAGCGTGGAGGTACGGGAACAAGAGGAGGAGCCGGTGAAAAAGAAATTGAGACTGACAGGCGAATGATTCGAAATCAGATAGCAGTTCTCAAAAAGAAACTGGAGAAAATAGAAAAGCAAAACGAGGTGCAGCGCAAGTCCAGAGGCACCATTGTACGAGTGGCTTTAGTAGGCTATACCAATGTGGGGAAGTCTACCCTAATGAGGCTAATGACCAAAGCCGATGTATTGGCCGAGAATAAGCTCTTTGCTACGGTTGACTCTACAGTGAGAAAGGTGGTTATTGATCAGATTCCTTTCCTTTTGTCCGACACCGTTGGGTTTATAAGAAAGCTACCAACACACCTTATAGAGTCTTTTAAGTCTACCTTGGCTGAGGTAATGGAGTCCGATATTCTATTGCACGTAGTAGATGTTTCGCACCCCGGCTTCGAAGATCAGATGGCTACGGTTAACCAAACGCTGGTAGATATTGGTGCGGCAGATAAACCCACCATTTTGGTTTTCAATAAAATAGATCAGTTCAAAACTATTGATGAGGAGATGAGGGAAGAAATGGATAACCCTCCGCTTACACTAGACGAATTGAAGCGCACCTATATAGCTAAAGGGGAAGATGCTTCTGTATTTATTTCTGCAGTTAACAAAACGAATATAGAGGAGTTTAGAGAGGTGCTAATGGAAAAGGTGAAGAAGCGACACTTTACCATTTTTCCTAACTACCTTAAAGACGCGCGGTACTAAGGAAACTCTGAATTTCTTGCTTGTTGTCTTGGAATTTGATGGTCTATTGCAGAAAATTGAAGTCCTTTTGGCCCTGTAGTTCAATGGATAGAATAGAAGTTTCCTAAACTTTAGATCTAGGTTCGATTCCTAGCAGGGCTACTTTTTCTTAAACGATCTTCATAAAGAGGGTTTCCTAAAAGTTAAATAAAAAGCGCATGAACTCTTACGGCCATAGAGAGAGTAAGGCGTTGTGTTGTTCTTGATGCTTCTTAGGAATATCTTCCTTAAGCCTTATTAGATTCTGCAATTTCCACTGAACAGAAGGAAATTGCTCAAAGTTATAAATGCTCCAGTCTGGCTCTCCTTTGCTGAAACCTAGTAGGAATTGTTTGTCCCGGTCATCCAGAATTTGTTGAATTGCGCCAATAAGCTTTTGCCTGGTACTTTCATACTGATTATAGGGGAATAGCTCGGCAGTCATGCCCTCAAATTGGTTGGCCATTGCCGCCCGTTGATCGAGCAGGTTAGGGTTAAGAAGTTCATGGATTGGTCTTTTACTACTAAGAATGGTCAGAATTAAACCAGGTTTGATTTCCTCGGTCAGTCCCTCATTCTCCAGAAGTAGTTTGATATCAAATATATCTCTTGGATGCTGCCTATCTAGAGCTGCACAAATCTTGCCTCCATAAAGCTGGCTAAATGGAACTACTGGTACTTCGCAAAATGCATCAAACTCCTCCTGGGCTCTATCACATAGAATCCGTTTTTCAGGAGTATTGAGAACACCCCTGTTGATGGAGTTTACTTCAATTTTGATTTGTGCACCTTGATTAGATATCTGAAGTTTTGAATCGGCACTTTGATGTATTATAAAAGCTTTAGGAATAGCCTTTTCTACATTGCCCTTTATCCTAATTAGTGCGGTTGAAATATTCTCCAGAGAAGTTTGTCTATCCTCAATAGGAATATAGGTTAAGTCTATGTCAACTGATAATCTGGGCATCTCCCGGACAAAGAGATTGATGGCTGTTCCACCATGAAGGGCGAAGCAGTCTTCTTTGGCTACCTCCGGAAGAACCTGAAGTAAAAGATCGACTTGTCTTTTATATTGATCCCTCATTTTCTAGTGCTTGTGGTACGGTGATTTGATACTTGGGTACGTAGACCCCATGCCTTACCAGGCTTCTTTTACCCTTTCCCAGATCTATTTTGTCAAGCTGAAGATGATTGAACCAACTATGTCCCGATTTTTCAGCTAAATAGAGGAACAAACGTTTAACCTTTACAGACGAGCAGCTTTCCAGCAGTTCCTGCACCTGTTTAGGCCTCAGATTATTCAATGACTCCATGAGTTGGTAGCATTCTACCAGATCTTGCTTTTCCGGACTAAGGTATAGACACTCCAAAATTGCCCTCGCAGGGCTCGAGATTTTTATAGTAAACTCTTTTACTTGAAACTCGATGAGTCCATGTTTACTGTCCAAAAATTCAGTAGAGAAGTATTTAACTTGGCTTTCCCAGTCATATTTGCGAAACCAGGTAGGTATATTTTCTCCCTTGGTACCGAACAGATAAACCTTTTGACTGGAAAGCTCTAAGTAATGTGCTTTACCTTGCATGGCCAGGGCTGTTTTCCCCCCAAAATGTGTAGAAAGGCCTAATTGAGTTTGAAGTGAATAAAGAGCACCAGATATATCTACATGATCTCCGGTACGTATCATTGCTCCTGATCCTATAGATTCTAACCATTGACTTGCTCTGTATCTTCTTTGTAGGTCGAAACTATATCCCCTATCCACAAGCCATGAGGCAAGAAGTACAGTGCCTCTAGGTTGTATTTTAAGAAGTTGGTTTATTTTAGATGCATTGCTAGTACTCACAGTACGAATATATAGTTTATTTTAAACCATTGCTAAATGGTAGTTTATAAAACTATATATAAAAGTACTTACAGTACGATTATTTACACTAAAATAAACTCGTCTGTTTATTAGTGCTGTGGCTGATGTAGTTTAATTATCTTGAATTGTTGACTATATTGATTGACAAGTTGATCATAGCCATTCGAGGGATTAACTGTTGAAAATTCCTTTTGAGCTAGATTTTCTTTTTTATAAAATCAATATAACAGCATGCGTAGAAGGATATTAAATGTCTATTTCATTTTGACATTATTTCCAATAACCATTTCAGCCCAAAATAGAGTAGAAGAAAATAGGAATGGAAAGGATCCATTGGAGCTTTATTTTAATAGAATCAAATCGGACCAAATATTAGATACATCCTATGTTGTTAATCAAGATTCTTTTTTAATCAAGAGTACTAAATCTAGTGTTGATGTATACACTAGTTTTTTGGTAAAGTACAATTATGGTGATTTAAAATCCCTTATGGATGTTACATATGCCTCTGATACAATAACGATTTCTCTTGATCAATTGAGTATTAGAATGTACGATCTAACATATGATGGAGCATTATTTTATTTGGACACACATCAAACCCAAAGTGGTAGTCTCAGAATAGAAGACTGCACTTTTACTGGTCTATTTATAATTGTCGACTCCAAGATTGAGCACGACATATTATTCGAAGGGGCTCAATTAAATGGCGAACTTTTTTTAGTTGGGGGGGGAAGTGAAATTGAATCATTGAGAATTTTAAACACGGTATTTGAAATGAGACCAAATATGGGTAGTAATCTTTTCCATGAGTATCCCAATAGAGCTTTTTCACTAATTCCTGAAGTTGATATAACTTACAATCCATTCGAAGAGGATTATAAATATCCCCATTATAAAGGGTTAGTCTCATTTGAGGGTTCAACATTTAAAAAGGGACTTGATTTTGGAGGGGCAACATTACCCGAGAGATTAATTTTAAAAGACGTCAGGTCCAATGAATCGATTAACCTAACTAATACTAAACGTTCACTTGGATCGCTTAGGAAGGATGAATTTTGTAAAATAAATCTTATTGGAACTGACCTTTCAAAGCTTGAGTTCTCATATGAGAATTTCCAATTGGATATCCCAGAAGTGATTGGGAACGTATTTACATTTGACATTTGGAATAAGGAATATGAAAGATTGCTGCAGCATTTTAAGGAGCTTGGTCAGCTAACGAGTTATGAGAAAATTGATAAAGAGTACCGCGAATTTATATTTACCAAGGATCCAAGGTCCGGTTGGGGGTCTTACATACTAAATATTCTTAATCAGTACTGGAATGATTATGGGTACAACAAGTCATTAATATGGTGGTGGACGGCAATATTCTTTATTTTTTTCTGGGGGTACAATTGGCTTCGTTTACCTCACCTATACTTTAAAGCGTATAAACCTCGGTCTTTGCACGCTATAATAGATGAAAGAAGTAATACTGGGCAGTATCACCTCTATAAAGGGGTCGAAAAGAAGTTCAATTTGAGAGGGTTGGATATTTCTCTTTACTATACTACTATTATATTTTTTGGCATTAAACTGGATGCAAATAGCTTTGAGTTTAATAATCTGCGTGGAGTTCTCTACGTGGGTTTCCAGTATACAATTGGATTGATCTGCTTGGGCTATCTTGCAAATTTTGTAATAACCGCTGGAGTAATTGGTGGGTGATTCTTTGGGTATTCCCTATTCCCAACTTTATCTGGTCGCTACAACAATACCAACAATCCGGTATTGATCATCTTACTGAATTACAGGAGTTTAGAGTCATTAATTCCATACAACCCAAGACTCCTATAGGTTTAGTGAGTGTCGCGTGTTAGTGTGTAACCCCGAAAGTTTTTTCGGGGTTTGTTTTGAACCTCTATTTGAGTAGCGAATAACAGCTAAGCCTTTCTTAAAATATTTGACCATGCTTTTATTACTTTGCCTCTCTATTTCAATCTATCGAAAACGAATTACATGTTCGAAAGCAAAGAATACCCTGCCTCTCTTGATGAAAGCCAGTTTGAGCTATGGCTGGAACAGGGTCGTGAAAGCAAACTGAGTTATGAGTACATGCTTATTGTTTGGGACGATCTGGAGGCAACCTATCATCCGGAATATGTAGAGTCAAGAGACCTTATCAACAAGCATCCTTTTTGGGGGCAAGACTACGGCAGTTCGGTAACTATTGCGGTGTATGACCTCTACTCCGAAGCGCGAATTAGTATTTCTGATTGGCAAACCTCACAAGGCTTTTAGTTTCTGCTATTCGGCCTTCATTACAATAACCTGAAAGACAAGGGTGGAGTAAGCGGGTATGTTTTTGGTGCCTTCAGAACCATAGGCTAACCGATGGGGTATTTTTATAAAACCATTGTCGCCTTCGTTAAAGTGCTTCAGGCCAATCACAAACCCGTCAATCATGTTGTGTTTTTCCAGGTTAACCGGAATGGGCGTATTAGAATATAGCGAGCTTTCAATTTCACTTCCATCTTCTAAATAGATTGCGTAATGCACTATATAATTGGTAAGGTCGCTACTGGTTTTTGGCGAGTTGTTTCCTTTTATTTTGTAGAAGGAAACACCTTCTGGGAGTTCAATCCAGTTCATTTTGGCAAACTGCTCAACCCTCATTTTTGCCATTAGTTCTTCAGGTTTTTCATCTTTAGTCAGCTCCCCATTTTCATTCCATTCGCGCAGTCTTACGAGCACTCCATTTTCGTTGTACTTTTCTTGTTTCTTTTTTTGGCCATTCTCATACCAATAGGTATGTGTGCCTATTTTTTTACCATCGGCCATCCGACCCTGGTATTTTTTTTCTCCACTGGGGTAGTGCTCCACGGTTTTTTGGGCCAATGCCGGGCTAAGGGCAAGAAAAATCAGCAGTAGGGTAAGGGGGGTAACTAATCGCATTTCCAAATCTAAAATATATTTCTCTACCTTTGCATTACCGCAAGGGTTTCATGCTGAAGGTTTCGGTATGAATTAAAAGGGAATCAGGTGAGAGTCCTGAACAGTCCCAGCTGCTGTAATCCCATTTTTAGGTTTTGTTGAAAACGCCACTTTCTCGATATATCGGGATGGGAAGGCCGACAAAACAGGGAAAGTCAGAAGACCTGCCATTGTGAATGTTCACTAAAACGCTTTCTGAGGAAAAGCCTATAGTATGAAAAAACTGATCTCTATTCTGAACCACCGCAGGGCGGTATATACTTTGCCGTGGTTTGCCGTTTTTCTGTTATGCTTAAGCTGCGGTTCGGGCGATTCGAACTCTAAAGCTTCTGGCCCATTCGATCCGAACAAAGATTATTTCCCTGAGAAAGTAGCCATAGACTATGCCATTGGCTTTGATGTACAATACCATGGCCATTGGAAAGAGCTTAAGCTTTTTAGGCACTACAATGATTTTGTCGATACAATAGTCTATGCCCTAGTGCAGAGAGGCACCCCGGCACCAGCCGGCTTTGCGGCTAATCGTACCCTTGAGGTTCCGGTGCAGCAATTGGGGTCACTTTCAACAACCCATCTGGCTATGTTTGAAGTGCTAGATGCTTTGGACCACCTAAAAGGAGTAGAAACTGCGCAGTATGTTTCAAGTAATACGATTCAACAGCTTGTTAGCAAAGGAGAGGCCATAGAGCTAGCCCCTTCCGGCATGCTCAATACAGAAATTGTGCTTGCATCCGGTATTCAGGCATTGTTGGGAGTGGGTTATCCTAACTCTCAGAACGATAACTACCAGGTGTTAGAAAGTGCGGACATACCCGTGTTGCTCAATGCGGATTGGCAGGAAAAAGACCTTTTGGGTAGGGCAGAATGGTTAAAGCTGGTGGCTGTGTTATTGAACAAGGAGAAAGAGGCCAATGCCTATTTTGAAGAAATAGTAAAGGAGTACCAGAGAGTCTTAAATCTGGTTGAGAATGAAGTAGAAAAATCTCCCCTTACCATTACCGGAATTGCCAACGGAGATGCCTGGTATGTAGCCGGAGGAAATAGCTTCACCTACAGAATGTTGCAAACCGCCAAGGTAGCCTATCCGTGGAGCAACAATGAGTCTACGGGAAGTATCAAGCTCGATTTTGAAACGGTATATGCCTATGGTCTCAAAGCCGACTACTGGATGGTGCCCAGCAATGCCAAAACACTCGGAGAGGTGCTTCAAAGAGATAGTCGCTATGCAGACTTCAAAGCATTTAAAACCGGCAAGGTATACAATGTATATGGCAAATATACAGAAGGTGGAGGCAACGACTATTATGAGTCAGGCATTGTTCAGCCACACGTCATACTCAAGGATATCGTAAAGATTTTTCATCCGCAGCTGCTACCCAACCACGAGTTGGTCTATTACGCACCACTTCGTTAGTCAATTTTTCCAATCCTATGATGTATTCCAAACCCCTTGTTAGCCTTAAGGCTTTCTTACTGCTTCTGGCAGCAGTGATAAGTCTTTTTTTGCTCAATCTTGCTCTGGGTTCAGTGTCTATACCCGTAACTGAGGTGGCGAGAATTCTTTTGGGGTTTGAGGTAGACAATGAAGCCTGGCAAAATATTATCCTCAAAATCAGGTTACCACGAACAATCACCGCAGTGTTGGTGGGAGCAGCGCTTTCGGTTGGTGGGCTTCAAATGCAGACACTGTTTAGAAATCCGCTGGCAGGACCATCGGTATTAGGAATAACAGCAGGAGCCAGCCTTGGAGTAGCGGCTATAATGTTGGCGGCCGGCAGTGCTACTACCGCTTTTGCCATTCGTTCCCTGGGTATCGGAGGAAGCTGGCTGGTTGTTCTGGCGGCATCCATAGGGGCTTTTCTGGTATTACTCATCATTTTGGCCATCTCCTATAGAATTCGTGACAATGTTGTCATGCTCATTGTCGGTATCATGGTGGCCAACATTACCATAGCGGTAGTAAGCATATGGCAGTACTTCTCCGATCCGGAACAAATACAGGAATATATACTCTGGACTTTCGGTAGTCTTGGAGGAGTTACTAACCACCAGCTTGGTGTTCTGAGCCTTATTGTGGCTTTGGGTATTGTGGCCACTTTTCTTCTTTCCAAAACACTCAATGTGCTGCTTTTGGGAGAAGACTATGCACAAAGTATGGGGCTGAATGTGCGCATCTCCAGAATGCTCATTATTGCGGTAACCAGTGTTTTGGCAGGAGCTATAACCGGTTTTTGCGGACCAATTGGTTTTGTAGGAATAGCGGTTCCCCATTTAACCAGAAGCTTCTTAAACACATCGGACCACCGTGTTCTGGTGCCATGTTGTGTATTGGTTGGTGCTATTCTTATGCTGCTTTGCGACATTATTTCTCAGGTGCCGGGTAGTTCTACGGTGCTACCGGTCAATGCAATCACCGCTATGATTGGTTCTCCAATAGTCATCTGGATCATTGTGAAAAGAAGAAACCTAAAGTCGAGTTTTTAATGAAAGAACAGATACTAAGTACTCGGCAGTTGTGCGTAGGCTATACTTCCAAGGCAAAAACAAGCAAGGTTCTGGAAAACCTGAATCTAACGCTCGGCCGAGGAGAGCTTACCTGCCTTTTGGGTCCCAATGGTAGTGGCAAATCTACGCTCATAAGAACCATTGCCAACATTCAAAAACCGCTGGAAGGAGAAACCTGGCTCAACGGAGCAAGGCTTTTAGAGGTGTCGGCCAAACAGTTGGCCAGGCAACTGGCGCTGGTACTTACCGATAGGGTTAGCCCTGGTAACCTCACTTCCTATGCACTGGTTGCCCTTGGGCGCTTTCCATATACCAGTTGGATGGGCAACCTTACCGAAGGCGACAAAAAAATAATTCGATGGGCTTTAGAGGTGACCGGAACACTACCTTTTGCTGATAGGCACATTGGCGAATTGAGTGATGGTGAAAGACAAAAAGTGATGATAGCCAGAGCATTGGCTCAGCAAACCGACCTGATTATTCTGGACGAACCCACCGCTCATTTGGACTCTCCTAACCGAATAGAAATTTTTCATTTACTCAAATCGCTGGCCAGAGAGGCCAATAAAGCAATTCTTCTTTCTACACACGACATCGAATCGGCCATTGGTTATGCCGACAGACTATGGCTTGTTCATAGCCACTCGGTAGAAGAAGGTACTCCCGAAGACCTGGTGTTGAAAGGGAAGCTGGAAAAGGCCTTTGCCCGCGAAGGGTTGGTTTTTAATCATGAATTGGCACGTTTTGAAAAGCCTTTGGTCTTACCGGGTCTGGAAATAGAGGTAGAAGGTGCTCAACCCGGTGTTACCTGGACAAAGAGAGCCTTACAAAGAGCAGGTCATCAGATTGCAGAAGGCGAAGCCCAAATAGTGATTAGAGTAAACAAGCACAAAGAGACATGGACATGGACTCTTGATGCAAAATCATTTAAAACTGTTGAAGAACTACTTAAACAACTAGATAATCTATATGGAAATGAAATGGACTAAAATTCTCGGATTGGGCGCTCTACTGGCAGTTTCCGGCCACACCATGGTTGCTCAGGAAAACAAGGCCAAGGACCTCGGTGAGGTTGTGGTAACCGGCAATCGTTTTGAGACACCAATCGAAAAATCCGGAAAAGTAATTTATAAAATTACTGCCAAAGATATTGAGCACATGGCCGGCCGCACCGTAGCCGATCTCATTAATGCACTTCCGGGGATCAACGTGAATGGTGTTTTTGGAACTCCCGGTAGCAACCTGGAATATAGCATAAGAGGAGGCCGCAATCGTCATACACTAGTGCTCATCGATGGGTTGCCCATTAATGATGCCTCTTCAATTGCCAATGACTACGATCTCAGATTACTCAATGCCAGCGCCATTGAATACATAGAAGTACTCAAGGGAGGAGCCAGTACGCTTTATGGTACCAATGCTGCTGCGGGTGTGATTAATATTAAACTAAAAGAGGCCAATGGTGACGCACCAAAAGCTACGCTTTCTCACGATGTAGGTTCTTTCCGTACAGCAAACTCCAACCTTACGGTTCAGGGCAAAGAGGGGAACCTTAGTTATTTGGCCGCAGGGGGAATTTCAACTAGCGAAGGTATAAGTGCTGCGGAGGATAATGACCCCAATGTGGAGTTTGGGAATGACGGATTTTTCAGGTATTCTGGCCGCACCAGATTAGGCTATCAGTTCAATGAATCCTTTAAGCTAGAGGCCAATCTGGCCTATGAAAACCTGGAAGCGGAGTATGACAACGGAGCGTTTTCTGATGGAGACAATCGTTTCGATATTAGACAGGTGAGTTTTGGGGTTCATCCGGAATACAAGTACGATGGCGGTACCATAAGTCTCAAAGCAAACTTCAACCGAATCAGAAGAGAGTTTATTTCGGCCTTTCCTTCAGTAGCAAAAGGAAAAAACCTACAAATGGACTTAAACAACCAGTATGTAATTGCAGGTAAAATAAAAACCATTGCCGGAGTGCAGTATCAGTCTTACGAATTCGAGAATGGTGATGAACAGCCCGGCCAGTCAAATATAGACCCTTACGTTAACGCTTCAGCCGACCTCACTGAACGGCTTACTCTCAATGCCGGTCTTCGCTTAAACAACAACAGCGAATATGGAAGCAACCTTGTGTACATGATTAATCCTGTTTATACCTTCAATCTGGATCAGGAAAACAAGTTAAAGCTCTTTGGTTCTTACTCAACAGCTTTTGTAGCTCCCAGCCTGTTTCAATTGTTTGCCAACTTTTACGGAAACCCAAATCTTGAAGCCGAATCTACCGAATCGTTAGAGTTTGGTATCTCTCTCTATTTGTCAGATAAATTCACACTCAATGCGGAGTACTTCAACAGAACGGAAGAGAACGCTATCGATTTTGTTTCTCGCTTCGACAATCAGGGTAACTACATTGGCGGTGGTTATGAAAATGTGACGGGAGAGCGTAAAATTGATGGTTTTGAAGCAGATATTACCTGGCAAGTAATTGAGCCATTACAAGTTTCAGCTCACTATGCCGACTACAATTTTGGAGACCCCTCGCAGTTTTACAGAATACCCAGTCAGAAGTACGGACTCAGTGCTACCTACCGTTTCCAGCAAGGAACCAGAGTTGGTGTAGTTTACAATCGTTTTGGCGAACGTCAGGCGGCTATTTTCTCCGATCCTTTTTTAGTAGAACTAGAGGCATTCAATATGTTGGACCTCAACATTTCTCATGAATTGTTTGGTGGAGATGTTCTCCTATCGGGAGCAGTATACAACCTTCTGGACGAAGATTTTGTGGGTACCTACGGGTTCACTACCCGTCCGGTTAATTTTTCGTTGGGAGTAACCGCTCGGTTTTAAGTGAGCCGATTGTCGTCCAACCCTAGCTGGCCTTTCCTCTGCTCATGGAGTGGAGGAAAGGACAGCTACCTTGCCTACTGCAAAGCGCTCACCTCAGGGGGCTGCCCCAAAGTATTGCTCAATGTACTCAACGAATCAGGAAAACGCTCGCGATCTCATGGTATTCCCAGAGAGCTATTGCAAATGCAGGCCATGAACATAGGGCTACCTATAACTTTTATTGAGACAGAATGGACAAACTATGAGAGCAGGTTTGTGGCCAGGCTTCAAGCCGTGAAATCCGAATATGATCTTACCCATGCCGTATATGGCGATATAGATATAGAGGAGCATAGAAGCTGGGAAGAAAAAGTTTCTAAAGCGGCCGGGCTTCAGGCCTATTTACCATTGTGGAAAAAGGGCAGAAGAGATTTAGTACTGCAAATGCTCGAACTGAATATGCAATGCCTTATAGTCTCGTGCCAGGAACAATGGGCCGATGCTATTTTGGGTAAAACCATAGACCATAAGCTGCTGAATAAATTTGGGCAGTTGGGTATTGATGCCTGCGGGGAGAATGGAGAATATCACACCTTTGTAGTGAATGGCCCCTTGCACAACAGTAAAATGGAGCTGACCATAGGGGGTGTTGAATACCATAATGGATACGCCTTTTTAGAGATAAGCTGAACAACCCGAGACATGGAGCAGATAAAAGCCTTTTTTAATTGGAGTGGAGGAAAAGACAGTGCCCTGGCACTCTACCGTGCCTTGCAAGACCCTCAACTAAACATAAGTGCTTTATTAACTACAGTCAATGCTCAAACCAGGCGTATTTCTATGCATGGAGTAAGAGATGAACTATTGAAAACTCAGGCCCAAGCCATAGGACTACCCCTTCGCATGGTAGAATTATCGGCACAAGCCACTATGCATGAATATGACTCCCTCATGCAACAGCAACTCAAGGCTTTTAAAGCCGAGGGAATAAGTACTTCTGTTTTTGGAGACATTTTTTTAGAAGATTTAAAGACCTATCGAGAAAACAAATTGCAAGAGGAGGGCATGAAGGCTCATTTCCCTCTATGGCAACATCATACCCCTACACTAGTCCGTGAGTTTCTGAGTCTGGGTTTTCGTACAATCGTGGTAGCTGTAGACGGGCGCAAACTTGATGCTTCTTTTGTTGGCAGAGAGCTCAATGAATCCTTTCTGAATGATTTGCCCGCCAACGTAGATCCATGCGGAGAAAATGGAGAGTTTCACACCTTTGTATTTGAAGGCCCACTTTTTAAAGAACCCATTGCCTTCGAGAAGAAGGAGGTAGTGGCCAAAACGTACGACATAAACCGACAAACAGGCGAAAAAGCTACATATTACTTTCAAGAGCTGGTTCCTGTCTTGTAGTATGCAGTCAGGCAACCGTTTTTCATTGTAGCATAGAGGTCAATAAGCCGACACTTTACTGGTCGCATTTAAGTCTGTCGCAACCACTTACTGCGTATATCAGTTATCCTTTCAAATGAGAGTTATGAGAAACAAGAATATACTCCTTCTATTGGTGATAATACTGTTAATGGCCTGCACCGGTAAGCAGAATAGTTTTGCCAGCGCCAACGAACAAAAGCCCAATCACTCCCTGTGGACCGACTTACTTCAAAAACACGTGAATAAAGAAGGTTTTGTAAACTATAAGGGCATGTTGAAAGACAAAGATAAACTCAACGCCTATACCCGGGAACTAAGCAACAATCCTCCATCTGCCAGCTGGACCGACAAAGAAAAACTGGCCTATTGGATCAACGCCTATAATGCCTTCACGGTGAAGTTAATTGTAGACAACTACCCCATTGAAAGCATCAAAGATTTGAACCCAACCTTAGCCATACCTACCGTAAACACAGTGTGGACAAAAAAGTGGTTTCAAATTGGGGGTGAAGACTTTAGCCTGGACAGAATAGAACACAAAATATTGAGAAAAGACTTTGAAGAGCCAAGAATACACTTTGCAGTGAACTGTGCTTCCTTTTCCTGCCCTCCCTTAAGAAACGAAGCTTTTGTGGCCGAAAAAATAGACCGGCAACTCGATGAACAAGCTCGCCAGTTCATCAACGATTCGGTGCGAAACAAAATCGCTAAAGACAAAGTTACTATCTCACAAATTTTCAACTGGTTTAAAGGAGATTTTACCAAAGGCCAAAGCCTGATAGAGTTTTTGAACCGATACGCCAAGACCAAAATAAATGCCGATGCCGATGTAAATCATATGGATTATAACTGGACGCTAAATGAAATTAAATAGTTGAAAGTAGAGTGATATATTGTTTAAGAAAGACCGTAAGACCTGCGGTCTTTTTTCATGCTTTTATTTCTTATAATTGTAGCTTTCGAAAAGGTCGAAACGAACTATGCATAACAAAAAATGGCTGATTTCAGCACTCTTTTTACTAGTTGCGGTTTTCCTGTTCACCGCAATAAAAAGAAAGCCCAATACCCCGTATAAGCCTGAATCAATCACTGAAGCACCTGCCCGGGTGCCTCTCACTAATAAGCACTCCAGCCTTCCTGCTCTCGCTCCAATGGACTCTATGGTAAACCGGGTTATGAGAAACCTGCGTATTGAAGGAGCCACGGTAGCACTGGTTAAAGACGAGCGACTGGTATATGCCAAAGGTTTTGGATATGCCGATAAAGAAAATAAAGTAAAAGTTGAGCCCTATCACCGGTTTAGAATAGGTTCTGTTTCCAAACTTATTACAGCCATTGCAGTGCTCAAATTGGTAGATGAAGGCAAACTCTCCTTAGATGACTATGTGTTTGGCGAAAAAGGAATTCTAAAGGGGAAACCTTACGATAAGATACAGAACCGGAACGTATATCAAATTAAAGTAAAGCACCTGCTCAATCATACCGGGGGCTGGAGCCTCATCACCTACGGAGACCCTATGTTTATTCCCCATAAAATCCACAAGATGGATAAGGTGAGCTACCCCATAGAGTTCGATGATGTGGTAAGGTTTGTACTCACAAGACATTTGCCTTACAGGCCCGGCACACGCTTCGACTATTCCAATTTTGGTTATTGTCTTTTGGGCAGGGTTATAGAGGAAGTAACAGGCGATGACTATGAAGAATGGGTAATTGACCATATTTTGGAGCCCAACGGTATTAAAAACATGGCCATTGCCGGCAACTTTGAGAAAGACCGTAAGAAAAACGAGGTAAAGTATTACGACTACAGTGTAGACAACCAACAACTGTCATTTACCGGCTCCGGTAAAATGGTGTATAAGCCCTATGGTGCCGATGATATTGAGATGCTTGGGCCTGCGGGTGGCTGGTTGGCCAACTCGGTAGACTTAATGAGGGTGCTGGTGTTGGTAGACGGTTATTCAAGAAGATACAAAGACATTCTTAGCAAAGATCTGATTAACAAGATGGTCAATGGAGTAGGAGGCATAAACCAGCCACTTGGCTGGAGAAGCACTAGAGGAGAGCACTGGTGGAGAACCGGAACACTTTCCGGAACCTCGGCCCTGCTTACCCGCGATGAAAAAGGATACTCATGGGTAATTGTGGCCAATACTACTCCACGAAGAGGGAGTTTTCCGGGTACCAGCCGATGGGCCATTCGGGAAGGAATAAAGCTAGTGAAAAGCTGGCCCTCTCACGATTTGTTCGAGGTATCAGAATAGGAAAAGCCAGTCTTTGCAGACTGGCTTCAACCAAAATTAACCCTAACTAAAACGGTGTTTTTTATTCCGCCAGGCGGTAGTATTTTTTGCTGCCAAAACTGGCTAAGTAGTCAGCTTTGTTTACCAAGCCTCTCAAAGAAGAATCTGTTGTAGGATTGCCAGAGGCAAGAAGTTCACCATTGCTATCGAAAACCTTCACCCCTTCAGTAGATTCTAAGGCAAGTTCTTCCAACACAATTTCTTCCAGACTCATCTCTTCTGCCTCATTGAAAGAAGCCTCAATTTCTAGCAAGGTGCTGCTTTCCAGTGCAGACATTCTAAGGTCTGCTTTACCGGGCTTATCAGCACTTGCCTGAAACAGAGTGACCATGGCTAAAGCCATTGCAATTAGTGAGCTGATGTTCTTGATTGTTCTTCTTGAGTTATTTTGAGTATTGACCTTTGAGCTATTCATGACCGTACTGTTAATGTTGTTTTTCATTTTTTGACCTATGCCACTATTTAGTCAAGCGCTGTGCCAATACTTGCAAGTCACTGAAAATCAACAATTAATAAATGATTGTACGATTGTGAACGAAAAATTGTGTACGATTATCGTACACCCTTTGGTTGAAAATAGTACACAACTGTCCGGGTGGGCCGGCTAATTGTAGGTGACGGCATTAGGTTTTTTGTGTTGAAAAGGACACGGTCGGCTTAGAGGAGCAACCAGCACTATTCAGATTTCAACTACCCTTTTAGCCGATTGTTTAGAGTCTCATAAACCTAGAGTAACTCATTCGCTAAGTTGGCCAGCTCCGATCTCTCACCTTTTTCAAGTGTAATATGAGCGTATAAAGGGTGGTCTTGTACCCTGTCAATGAGATATGAAAGCCCATTGGATTGAGAATCGAGATAGGGCGTATCTATTTGATGAACGTCTCCGGTAAACACAATTTTGGTGTTTTCACCGGCCCGGGTAATAATAGTCTTGATTTCGTGCGGTGTAAGGTTTTGAGCCTCATCTACTATAAAGAAGATATTCGAGAGGCTTCTACCTCGAATATAAGCCAATGGGGTAATCAAGAGCTTTTCCTTATTCACCATTTCGGTAATGGCCTTAAACTCTTTGTCCGTTTCCTTATACTGGTTTTGAATAAACTTTAGATTGTCCCAAAGAGGCTCCATATAGGGGTTCAGCTTAGACTTAATGTCTCCGGGTAGGTACCCTATATCTTTGTTGCTCAAAGGTACTATGGGCCTGGCCAGATATATTTGTTTGTATTCTCTGCGCTGTTCCAGGGCTCCGGCAAGGGTAAGCAACGTTTTACCGGTACCCGCCACCCCCTGAATAGTAACGAGCTTTACTTCGGGGTTCATAATGGCATGAATGGCAAAGGTTTGCTCAGCATTTTTGGGCTTTATTCCGGATACAGGTCGTTTATCTACTTTCTCAATGGTTTGTTCCATTGAGTTATAATAGGCCAATACCGAGTTTTTATCGCTCTTGAGTATAAAATACTGATTGGGCTGCGGCTTCTTAGATTTAAGAACCTCTTTGGGTGCTAAAGTGCCATCTTCATACAAATGATTGATGAGTTCAGAGTCGATCTTCTCAATTTCAATCTTGCCTTTGCGAAGTGAATCGACATTTTTAATTTTTCCGGTTTCGTAGTCCTCGGCCGGTAAGCCAATAGACTTGGCCTTCATGCGCAGGTTAATGTCTTTAGATACCAATATAACCTTACGGTCCGGGTGTTCCTCCTTGAGCCGCAAAGCTGCATTGAGTATTCGGTGGTCGTTCTTTTTTTCTCCAAAAATCACATTAGCATCGAGGGCACTTTCACCGCTTCCGGCCTCCATTACTACCTTAAAACTGCCGCGGGTTTTTCCATTTAGAGGAATCCAGTCCTGGAGCGACTTGTCTTTAGCCAGCTTGTCGAGCAAACGAGTAAACTCGCGGGCTTCAAAGTTTTTGGTGTCGTTTCCCTTTTTAAACTGATCCAGTTCTTCAAGCACGGTAATGGGGAGCCCAATGTCGTGCTCCTCAAAATTCATGATGGCAATGTGTTCGTAAAGGATAACGGAGGTGTCTAAAACAAATATCTTCCGGTCGGTCTTCTTCGCTCTCGGCATACTACAATTTGGAAATCAACAATGAATAGAACGTTGTTTTAAATTAGTAAATATTCGGAGCAAACAAGCATATCGATCACTATTAACATAGAAATAATTTGACCTCGTCCAGCCTGTATACCTGCAGCCTGCTGGCTGCGTGAGGCCAGACTCATGACGAGATATAATTTTGAATTTCTTTGATAGCGTTTTCCATCTCAAACTCAATCTGTTGATTATTAGACCTTAGAGAGTGGTAGTCAAACTCCTTCAATTCTTTATCTCTGATTCTGTTATTTGATGAAGGAGATGGTTGAGTTATGACGGTTTAAGTAATCCTTGAAGTTTGCGATTCTCTTTAAAATGAAAATCAGTAAGACAATGGGTAATAGAAGTCCAAAAAACAATAGAGAGATGGATTTATTGAATAGGAGAACATCTGGTCTCCAATAATTTTCATAGAGGAAACTCACGAGAAGGTAATCAGAAAGAAGGAATATGCTCACGAACAGAATCATCCAGAAAGGGTCAATTACAGCATTTAGTGCCTTAATTCGAACGGGTTGTTTCTCACGGCACTTTGAACAAACCAACTCTAACCTATCGCCCAACTCCTGCTCAAGTAAGAACTTCGATCTCACCTTGAGTTTTGTCTTAGAGGTTCTTCCGCAGCTTTTACAATCAAACTTAAACTTGAACAGGAGGCCCATGTCTTATCGTTTTTTTTAACCCTCCCTTGCTAAGGAGCTCGTGGAGGCTAGAAGCTCAGTTTCTTCCAGGCATTTCTTAACAACAGGGTAGCTGCCAGAGCAATGATCAATAGCACTACGGCATTCAGGGTTTCGCCATAAATGAACATGCCAACCGAGAAGAGAGCAGCATATACGATGATAATTCCCAGGAAGATTGCCAAAAGGTCTACGCTAAATTTACCGGTGCCCTCAGCAGGTTTCTCACCTCTATCAAAGGCTTGTTTTTTCAGCCCGTTCCAGCCAATACCGTAGGGTTTTACCAAATTGAAGAATTGTAACAAGGTTTGGTAATCGGTGGGTTTGGTAAGTAGTGTTACACTCACCCAGGCAAGAGTAGTAATGCCTACGCTAAGCAGCAACTGGTATTCGCTGGGAATAGAGGTAAGAGACTCAGGGCCAAACTTAAATAACAGGGCCAGGATAAATGAAACCACCATTCCTGCAATTTCTGAATAGGCATTAATTCTCCACCAAAACCAGCGTAAAATAAAAATAGAACCGGTACCGGCACCAATGGATAAGAGAATCTGGAAGGCATCGTAGGCACTGGTGAGTACCAAAGCAAAAAGGCCCGCCAGAACCATAAGCACCACAGTAGAAATACGCCCTACATTTACCAGTTCCTTTTCTGTCGCATCCGGTTTTACAAACCTCTGATAAAAGTCGAAAGCTACATATGAAGAGCCCCAGTTGAGGTGGGTTGAAATAGTAGACATATAGGCCGCAATAAGCGAAGCAATGACAATACCCAAAAGTCCTTTGGGAAGCTTTAGCAACATGGTTGAATACCCCAAATCATGCCCTAATTTGCCAATTTCGACTGTTGGATTTGCCAAGTGTAGATGCACTAGTTGCTCATCTTTTAACGGATCACTCCATTCTTCTCCCTTTTTCTTTTTTAAGTTTTTCCCTATATGAACATAAGCTAGTGACTTAATTTCAAGTGATTCCTTGTTGCTTTCTACTATAGATAAAAGCCTTTGATAATCCTCTTTTTGTTTAACATTCTCTGTTTTAGCCTGCTTCTCATGAATTTTATTGATCAGGGTCTCAATATCTTGTGGTGAAGTTTCTTTTTCAAGAAAGGCTCGGGCTTCTGAACTGATAGGAGTAGTACTAATTCTATTATTATCAAGAGACATTGGATATATGAGAATCGATGCCAAGGCAATCAATATCCAAGGCCATGGCCTAAGGGCATAGTGCGTTATGTTGAACAGAAAGGTAGCCGAAACGGCATGTTTTTCATTTTTTGACGAAAGCATTCTTTGAGCAATATAGCCTCCTCCGCCAGGTTCAGCTCCGGGATACCACACGCTCCACCATTGAACCGCCAGCGGAATTACTAAAAGGGTAATGAAGAGCTCACGATTCGAAAAACTTGGAATTAAGTTGAGCTTAGAAGCAACCTCCGGTTTTTCCAACAAGGCAGTTAGGCCGCCAACTTCAGGTAGGTTAACAATGTAAATGGCTGCCGCCACCGAGCCCACCATGGCCACTAAAAATTGCAGGAAATCTGTGAGTATTACCCCACGAAGCCCGCCAAGAGAACTGTAGGCTACTGTGATTACCGAGGCATATACCACTGTTTTCCAGGGCTCCAGCCCAAACATAACTTCTCCTATTTTAATGGCCGCCAAAGACACTGAGGCCATAATCATTACATTAAAGAATACACCTAGATAGATGGCTCTGAAACCTCTTAAAAAGGCAGCTTCTTTGCCGGAATAGCGTTTTTCGTAAAACTCCAGGTCTGTAAGAACCCCAGATTTACGCCACAGTTTTGCATAAATGAATACCGTGAGCATACCGGTAATAAGGAAGGCCCACCAGGTCCAGTTGCCGGCCACACCGTTTTGTCTTACAATATCTGTCACCAGATTGGGCGTATCGGCCGAAAATGTTGTGGCTACCATAGAAACACCCAGCAACCACCACGGCATATTACGGCCCGATAAAAAGAACTCTTTAGAAGACGAACCGGCTTTGCGAGAGACCTTTAAACCAATGGCCAAAAAGACAAGAAAGAAAAGAACAATAATGATCCAGTCGATGGTGGAAATATTCATAGCTGCAAATAAAAAGTGGTTGGCCTTTTGAGAAACAAGGAATACCTGAGTATGCCCCCTCAATTCCTCTTGGGCGGTGTTCAACTTACAAGATTAACTTCATTTTATTAAAACCCCGACAGATTTTATCAAAGCTTAAATTGATTTGTCTGAAGTTTTTGTTCATTTTCGAACCAACAATAATAGAAATTTTTAACAGCACATTATGGATTTAACACTAGTGGTATTAGCAGCAGGTATGGGTAGCCGTTATGGAGGAAACAAACAGCTAGACGGTATTGGCCCAAATGGTGAAATCATAATGGATTACTCCATACACGATGCCATTGAGGCAGGCTTTACCAAAGTAGTGTTTATTATAAGAACAGATCTGAAAGAAGCTTTTGAAAACCACTATAAGGAAAGGTTCAAAGGCAAGATAAAAATGGAGTACGCCTTTCAGAATGAATATACTAAGCACACGGCAGCTTATGAGGCCAATCGGAAAAAGCCATGGGGAACTACTCATGCGGTGTTGGCTGCCAGGCACCTCATCAATGAACCTTTTGTGGTAATTAATGCCGATGATTACTATGGGCAAGAGTCTTTTGCTGAGGTAGTGGCCGCCATGAAAAACCTCAAGGACAATGAGTACCTCATAATGGGTTATAAATTGGAAAACACACTTTCAGATCATGGCACCGTAAACCGTGGAGTGTGTCAGGTCGATGATAATATGCATCTCATTGGTATTAAAGAGACGTTGGCAATTGGTAAAGAAAATGGAGTTATTTCTTACCAGGAGGGTGGCCAGCGGTATGAATTAAGCCCCAACACTTATGTGTCTATGAATTTCTTTGGATTCCCTCCTTCGGTTTTGCCCCTCTTCGAAGAAAAGTTTATTGAGTTTGTGCAGCAAAACAATGAAGACCCAAAAGCCGAATGCTTTATGCCCGTAGAGGTTGGTAACTTAATGAAAGAGGGCAAGGCTGTGGTGAAGGTAGTGCCAACTACGGCCTCCTGGTTGGGCGTGACCTACAAGGAAGATAAGGAACACGTGGTTGCGGGAATCAACAAGATGATTGCCGATGGACTATACCCGAAAGAAATAAAATGATGGAAAATGCCCTAAAGGGCTTACAATACTTTGCCTTACAAGGAGCAGTCGATTCGATTGCTCCTTTTGGTTTGGGGCACATTAACGACTCTTTTTTGGTTCAGGCAGAAGGTAAGTCATATTTGCTCCAGCGTTTAAATACCAGCGTTTTTAAAACACCTCAGGTGATTGAAGGCAACCTGAGGGCCCTACTAGCCCATGCCCCCGAGCTTTTTGCTAAACATTTGCGGGGAACCGGAGGCAACTATCATGAATTCGATGGAGAACACTGGTGGCGCCTGCAGGAATTTGTACCCAACAGCTATTCTCCCAATGAATTACAACCCAATGAGTTGAGAGAGGTTTCAACAGGTTTTGGATGCTTTACCGCACAGTTTGGCTCCCAGCCCCTTGAAAAGTACACAGAAAGTATTCCGCATTTTCATGACCTCCACCTTCGTTTGAGGCAATTGCAGGCTGCTGTAGAAGCTAATGCAGCAGGGCGATTGGAAAGCGTATTGGCCGAAGTAGGGCAGGTGCAACAATTCAATTGGATCGCGGCCCGCTTCGATAAACTGGTGGATGAGGGCTTGCCCCTCAGGATTTGTCATAATGATGCCAAGGCCGGCAACTGTCTGCTTTCTAAACCCGACAGCCGATTTTTGAAAGTGGTTGATCTCGATACGGTTGGCCCCGGATATGCCTTGTTCGACCTGGGAGATATGCTAAGGTCTATGCTCTTTAATGTGCCGGAAAACAGGGAGAACCTGGAAAGTCTATCCTTTAGCAAGGAGCGTTTTCATGCCATTGTCAACCCCTTTGTGGAAGCGTGCAGCGGGGTTTTAAAACCCATAGAGATAGAGTCACTTCCTTTTGGTGGTCTGTATATGACTTACATTATGGCCGTTCGTTTCTTAACCGACTACCTCAACGGAGATATTTACTATAAAGTGAGCCACGAAAAGGAAAACTTAAGCAGAGCCCGAAACCAACTGACCATTTTGGAACTGATGGCCTCTTCTATGGCCTAGCAAATCTGCGTTTCATTTAGCATCTTTCAAGCCTCTCAACTCATGTATAAATGAAAAACGCGCAGTATTGGATTGAAAAACTCAATCTTGAAAAGCATCCCGAAGGAGGTTTTTTTGCAGAAACCTATCGATCTAAAGAAAAACTCCATGAAACTAAGCTTCCGGACCGGTACAAAACAGGGAGGGTATTTGGTACGTCTATTTATTTTTTATTGACCGTAGAAAGTGTTTCTAACTTTCATCGGTTGGCGTCAGATGAAATCTGGCATTATCATTTCGGAGGATCAGTAAAGGTGCATTTTATTCATAAGGATGGCACTACCTCTGAGCACGTATTGGGGCCTGACCTGGAGAGGTCGCAAAGCTTTCAGTTGGTAATTCCGCGTGGCACCTGGTTTGCAGCAGAGGTCATAGAGGCAGACTATGTGTTGGTGGGTTGTACTGTTTCTCCCGGCTTTGAGTTCGAAGATTTTGAATTGGCCGATCGCACCGAACTATCGTCCGCTTATCCGCAGCATCAAACCCTAATTGCCCGGTTCACGAATAATCAGTCATAGTTTTCTGCTAAAGAGAACCCAGAAAGTAAACAAAATAGCTAACAGATGATTTTATCTACAACCCCTTCTATAGAAGGACACACCATTACCAAATATCATGGAGTAGTAACGGGCGAAGCCATAATAGGTGCCAACTTGTTTAAAGACATTTTTGCCAGTATTACGGACTTGGTAGGAGGGCGTTCGGGCACTTACGAGCGGGTTTTGAGAGAAGCAAAAGATGGGGCTCTTAAGGAGCTTCAATACAACGCTCAATCTTTAGGAGCCAATGCAGTAGTGGGCATTGATTTGGATTATGAGACCATTGGTCATAACGCAAGCATGCTAATGGTAACCGCCAGCGGCACGGCTGTGACTTACGAAAAATAACTTGTGATATAGTCTAGTTTAACAAGTGTTTTCTATCCGTAAAGCCACTCTGAAAAGAGTGGCTTTTATTTTGGGATGGAGCCGTTCTGCTTCTCAAAGCGGTCGGACGACTCCATTTTATCTCATTTTATCGAGCGGAATAAACTTAAACTTCTGTCCACCAATAGAGGCTTCATACATCAGACCTCCTTTAGCCATAGTGAACACGGCTACCCCATCCGTATATTTGGCATTCGCACTTATTCCGGATTTTAGTGCAACAGCCGATGCCTGGGCGGCCAATTGCAGCTCGTTTTCAATGAATCGAGTATAGGCATCAGCATCTTCAAAAAAGATCACCTCACTGTAGGCTTGTCCGCCAAACTGAAAACCTATAGAAATTTGGGTCATGTTTACCCCTCCGGTAACCTCACCATTGCGATAGACAACTCCCTTACCGGCTGCACCTCCAACCCCTATGGCTCCTTTGCCAATAGAGGGAAACACCGCGTAGCCATAGGAGTTATTGAAGAAGGCCGCAATGCCCGCATCGGCTTTCTTGAAATCAGCTATGGTAGTTGCAGCCGCTTTCACATCATATTTTTCCTTTTTTCTCCTCTGCGCCACAGAGGTGTTAAGGGCCGAGAAAAAAAAGCCTACAACAAGAATTAAAACAGTAACCTTTCTCATGATTTAAGTTGTTTTAGCCATATAAATATCTCCTTTTGGGGTAGGAACAATGTCAATAACATTGGCCAGTACCAGCCGTACCAGAGTTCTGGAGGCTACAAATTTAGGCACGCGCACCAACCTAACGAAATCAATCAGGCTAACGTGTTCATGCTCGGCCAAATAGTTGAGCAGAACTTTTTCCTGCTCGCCATAGGTAAATTGAATGTCTTTGTTGCGGAGCCTCCTTTGCATAATCTCGCGCATTTCACGACTAGCCTTTATGCTCTCATCTTTCACCCGCACATAAGCCACTCCTTTTCGTGTGCCGGGGTGCTCCCTTACAAAATGAGGTTTCTTCCGACTTTCCGGAATTTTAAATACGGCCACTCCCTTTTTTTCGGTGAGAGCAACAAGCGATACCTCATACGGAAGTTGAGGCCTGATGAGCTCTTTAATAGCCTTCTCAATCACAAATGCCTCGCCCTCAATATCCCGCGTTCCACTGAGAGTGCCATCGTCATCTACCCCCAAAAGCAATACACCTCCTGCAGAATTGGCAAAGGCTACCAACTCCCTCACTATCTTATCGGGGTGGTTGGCCTTTTTTTTAAACTCCAGACTTTGTCCTTCGCCCTGCCGGGCAAGTATGTTCAATTCTTTTGGATTCAAAGCATTTGGATTTTGATTTTTGAGTTTTTCTTGTGCCTGATTATTAATAACTTATAGAATGTTTTCACACAATTACATCCCTATGTTTAAGCTAAACCTATTTTTTATACTGATCGTTTTGATTTTTTCGGCCTGCCGGCACAAACCTAAGAATGAAATGACACTTATCATTCAGGTAGAAGAAGCAGACCCTAAAAAAGAATACTATGTGCGGCTGGCATCGAGCTTTATGGCCGAGCCGGAGATTAAGTTTCATTTTGAGGAAGGAGCTAATGATCAGCACATTTCCATACCTCTGAAGGGCCCTAAAATGGTTGTGCTGGGAGGTGAGTTTTTTAAGATTTTGTATTTAGAGCCGGGCAAAGACCTGGTTTTGAAAGTGAATAAGCAAGAAGACGAATTTGACTTTAGCTATGATGGCGATGGAGCTGTTTTTATGAAACTAATGGATCAGATGAGTCTTCTGGACGATTCGTTGAAAAAGGCGGTCGCTGAAAAAGAGCTGGAGCATGGTATATATTCTCTGCCATGGGAAGAGTTTCAATCGGCAATGCACGAAGTGAAGGTCAAAAAGGAAAACCTGATTGCGGAGAGTACTGAGGTGACAGGTGAATTTAAAACAGCAATGATGGCCGATGCCTGGGCCAGATATATTATGCAACTTGGCTCTTTTGAGAGTTACTATAATTACAGAATTAAAAAACCTGAGGATCCGGAATTTAAAGCTCCTATAGAAGACCGATATGAACAGGCCTTTAAAATGGACGATGGCGCAGTGGTGTCATTGACTTTTGGTAATCTTATTTCCGGGTATGTTACTCACAGCGCTGCCGATCTTGGGACAGAGGAGGTGCCTTGGTATAGCGACCAATCCAACTGGGTAAAACTCTACGAACGCACTCGCGATAATGCAGAAATTCCGCCTAAGTTTAAAGAATACATATTGGGCTCTTATGTGAGTCAATTACTGATGTCGTTGGGTATTGATGGGGCCTGGGAGGTTAAAGAGGAGTTTCTGGCCAATTATCCCAATGGAGAAGTGGCTGATGAAATTATTCCTCTCTATGCTTCATGGGAGCCACTCAGAAAGGGGCAGCCGGCTCCCGATTTTACATATACCTCCATAGAGGGCAAAGAGGTTTCATTGAGCGATTTTAAAGGGAAAGTGGTGTATATAGATGTTTGGGCTACCTGGTGTGGGCCTTGCATTGCCGAGTTTCCCAGCTCCAAGAAACTAAAAGAGCGCTTGAAAGATGCCGATGATGTGGTTTGGCTGTATGTCTCTATCGATGACCCAAAAGCTAAGGAAAAGTGGGAGAAAGATGTGGTAAAGTATGAGATTGACAAAGGTGTTAACCTCTTTGGCGGTGAGGGTTGGGATACGTCTATCACTGACCTGTACAAAATCAAGGGCATTCCGAGGTATATACTTGTAGACAAAGAGGGAAGGATTTTTAACTCCCAGGCTTCGCGGCCATCGTCAGGAGATATTATCTACAATGAAATTCAACAGCTAAGAGGAGTGGGATTAGACAAGGCCATGTCTCCTTAAATAAAAGAAAGAGGCTACCTCAAAAGCCATGTGAGCGTCATCCTCAACTTGCTTGCCTGTTGGTAGACAAGTTCAGAATAACGAGTCTTGAAGCTTTTGAGGCAGCCTCGTTTTATGCCAATGCCTTAGTTATCGTTTTCGTCCTCGTCAAAGTCATCAAAATCGGGCATTGAAAACATGCTGCTGAGCAGGTCTTTGAATCGTGTGCCGGTATCCAATGGAGACTTGCTGAGCTTACTGTACTCGGCTAAACCATGCAGCACAAATTCCATTAGAAAAAGTTGTTCATGCTTGTTTGCCTTAGGGTGATGTTTCTTTACCAATTCCTGAAGGCCGGGTATTGCCTTTAGGGCTTTTGCGTACTCTGTTTGGTTCAAATCATGGGGAAGGTCTAGTGTGTAACCTTCTCCAAACCAGTCGATAATGCTCTTGTACGGATTACTTTTTTGTTCCTTGTTTTTATCGTCCGGTTTAGGAAAATAATCTGTAAACAAAGTGCGAACGGCTTTACCCACCAGACTATGAGCCACCAGGCCTGCTCCCTCTTGTTCTCCTTCATAAACAAGTTCTACCTTTCCTGTTATGGCCGGTATAATGCCTATGAAGTCAGAAATCCTTACATAAGTCTGGGGCTCATTGTTTAGGAGAGCCCTTCGTTCGGCAGCACTAACTAGGTTTTCGTAGGCAGAAATAGTGAGTCTTGCCGAAACACCACTTTTTTCGTCTACGTATTCGCTGCTTCTGGCCTCAATGGCCACCTGTTCGATAAGGTCTTGCGACAGCTCGTTTACCACCACTATTTCTTTCTGAAGAGCCTTTATGCGCGCCTCTTGTACGGTAATTTGCTTGCCTATGTCTCTCGATTTTGGGTAGTGTGTAATAATCTGACTATCAATTCTATCTTTTAAGGGTGTTACTATGCTGCCTCGGTTGGTGTAATCTTCAGGGTTGGCTGTAAACACAAACTGAATATCCAGAGGCAGACGTAATTTAAACCCTCGAATTTGTATATCTCCTTCTTGCAGAATATTGAAAAGGGCCACCTGAATTCTAGCCTGAAGATCGGGCAATTCGTTAATCACAAATATGCACCGGTGCGAACGCGGCACCAGTCCGTAATGAATCACGCGCTCATCAGAATAAGGGAGTTTGAGAGAGGCCGCTTTAATAGGGTCGACATCTCCAATTAAGTCGGCAATGGATACATCAGGAGTGGCTAGCTTTTCGGCATATCGTTCGGATCTGTGTAACCAGTCTATCTCGGTGTTGTCTCCGTTGGCCAGCACCTGCTCACGGCCAAACTTACTAATGGGCATTAGTGGGTCATCGTTCAGTTCAGCTCCTTTTATTACGGGAATGTATTCATTGAGAAGTTCAGTCATTTGTCGGGCAATGCGTGTTTTAGCTTGCCCTCTGAGACCCAGAAGGTTCATGTTGTGCATGGAGAGAATTGCCCGTTGAATATCCGGGATTACGGTGTCTTCATAGCCCCAAATGCCCTCAAACGTAGGCTCCTTTTTTCTCAGCTTGTCAATCAGGTTATTTCTTAACTCTTCTTTCACCGACTGGCTGCGGTAGCCAGCGGCCTTCAATTCGCCCAGGGTCTTTATTTTCAGTAATTTATCTGGGGTCAATGCTTTGTAGTTCATGCTAGAAATTTTTTCTACGGTTGCGTTTGTAGTCTTCGAAAATCAAATGTCCTAAACCTTTCAGGCTGCTGTAGTAGGCGTTGCCGTTGTTAGTTTTGGTAAACTCCTGTACAAATTCTTTCAGATATGGGTCTGAAGCAATCATAAAGGTGGTAACAGGAATGTGTAACCTTCGGCATTGCGTAGCCAGGTTTAGGGTTTTGTTTAAAATTTTTGGGTCTAAGCCAAAAGCATTTTTGTAATACTTAATACCCACCTTCATGCAGGTAGGCTTGCCATCGGTAATCATAAAAATCTGCTTATTGGCGTTTTTCCTTCTCCTCAAAATATCCATGGCCAGCTCAAGGCCGGCAATTGTATTGGTATGGTAAGGCCCCACTTGCAGGTAGGGCAGGTCTTTAATGTCTATTTGCCAGGCATCGTTACCAAATACTATTACATCGAGCGTATCTTTTGGATACTTGGTGGTAATCAGTTCGGCCAGTGCCATGGCTGTTTTTTTAGCAGGCGTAATACGATCTTCTCCATAAAGGATCATGGAGTGAGAGATATCGATCATCAGTACGGTAGAAGTCTGCGTTTTATACTCTGTTTCTACTACCTCCAGATCGTTTTCGGTCATTAAAAAGTCTCCGAACCCATGGTTGATCTGCGCGTTTTTCAGGGAATCGGTCATGGCAATTTGCTGAAGTGAGTCGCCAAACTCAAAGGGCCTTCTGTCCGTGCCTAGTTCATCACCAGTACCCGAAAAGTTAGTTTTATGTTGCCCCTTGCCCGATTTTTTAAGCTTACCAAAGATCTCTTCCAAGGCCGATTTTCGAATCTGTTGTCCGGTTTTTCCGGTTACCTCAAACTTACCCTCCTGATTTTCTTCGGTAATATATCCCTTGTCTTTAAGGTCTTCAATAAAATCACCAATTCCATATTGGCCATCCGTCAGGTTGTACTGTTTGTCCAGGTTGGTCAACCAGGCCAGAGCTTCAGCCACATCGCCACCGGTAATACTGACTAGCTGCAGAAAAATATTCAGCAGATTATCGAAAGCAGATTCTCCCTGAGCTTTTTGAGGAATGTATTTTGAGAACCGATATCCCTTCATGAGTTTTAGTCTTCGCTATTGGTTGTTTGAGCAGCCACAGGGGTGCTGCTCCGGTTTCGAGTTCTTACACAACGCCACTCTTACATTTTTGGTTTAACTTGAACATATATTACTAACATGGGGCTGCAATACCAACCTCAATTAGTTATTTACCGACTGTTTCTTTTAATGGCGCGGGCGTTATTCTAGCAAAATCTCAAACGAAGACTCTACTACCCTGATCGAGACATTGACCAAAACAAAATATTCTGAGCTTACTGAAATAGAGCTGATAGAGAAGTCGAAGGAAGACAAGGCCTACTTTAAGCCCTTGTATGAGAAGTACTATGAGCAGATTTTTCGGTTGGTTTTTGCCAGGGTTCAGGATGTGGAGCTAACTGGCGAAATTACCTCGGAGGCTTTTAGCAAGACCTTGGCCAATATTCACAAGTTCGAATATAAAGGCTATCCGTTTTCTGCCTGGATTACCCGAATAGCCATTAACTGTTGTTATGACTACTTTAGGGCTAAGCAGAAAAATAGGATGGTGAGCCTGGAGAATTACACCACGCATGATATTGCTTTTGAAATAGAGCTGGAAGAAAACGACAAAGAACTCTGGCTTACCCTGTTGCCCGATATTCTGGAAAAACTTAAACCCAAAGATCTTGAACTTGTGGAAATGAGGTTTTTTGAAGGAAAGAGCTTTGCGGAGATTGCCTTTATTTTGGATATCACGGAAGGCAATGCCAAAACCAGAACTTACAGGGTGTTGAAGCGAATGAAAAAGTTATTTAGACAAGGTACACGATGAAGTACAAGTTTGTAAGTAAGGCTAAGATGCCGAGTCCGGCTGAAATTAAAAGCACCATGAACTTTGGTAAGGTGGTGGCGAACTCCAAGGTTTTGGCCGGAGCTAAAATCACTTCTGCAGTACTCAAAGGTACGGCAGCTGTTAAATCGGCTGTAGTAAGTACGGTTTCTGTGGCTGTAGTGGCTACTTCAACCTATGTGGTTTATCCGGAGCTGTTTCAAAAAACAACCCCCGAACCGGAGATAATGACCGAAACGCCTTTTGTGATCCCTGCAGATACGGTAGCTACCGAAGAACCAGTGGTTGTCGATAGTTCGGGAGTTCAGCCTTCTGTTTTGGCCGATACCTTATCGTCAGTGCCTGCCGCAACTAATACACGAAGCAATAAAAAAATACCCAGACAAAGCCCTACACAGAACGACAATCATTTGGTGGATAAGAACATACTGATTAGGGCTAGCCCTTTGCCAGATACCGATGCACTAATGAGCCATATCCATAGCCAGCTGAAGTATCCTATTCAGCACTTGGGAGATTCCATTCAGGGTTATGTGAAACTTCTTTTTAAAGTGAATGAAGAAGGACAGACGGAAAACTTCAAAGTGTTGGAGTCGCTGGGTAAAGCTTTTGATTCTGAGGCCATACGTGTAATTAGATCCTATAAAAAATGGAGGCCGGCCAGCTACAACGGTAAACCCCAGGAGGGCTTTTTTCAGATCGACATTAAGTTTGAAATTAAGTAGAAGGCTTCTCTAACCTACCATTTTCTTGATAAATAGGTAGACTTCTGTCTATATTGTCACTTGGGAGCTACCTATGATCAAGTACTCAATCAAGGATTTAGAAAAATTTTCAGGCATAAAAGCCCATACCATACGTATTTGGGAGCAGCGCTATCAATTGCTTACCCCCAAATGCACGGAAACCAATATTCGCTATTACGATGAAGACCAGCTCAAGTACCTACTCAATGTAACTCTCCTGCTCGAACATGGTTTTAGAATTTCGCAAATCTGCGCCATGACCGGAGCCGAGTTTAATGCGCATTTGAAAGAAGTAGCTGGGAAGGGGCTAAACTCCAAAGAAGATAACATGCTGAATGCGGCCGTCAATGAATTGGTTTTGGCCATGTTGGAGTTAGATGAGCAACGTTTCGAAAAAATAATGAGTAGTAGCCTTTTACAGCGCAGTTTTGAAGAGGTGCTCATTAAGGTGATATATCCGTTTCTCAAAAGAATTGGTGTAATGTGGCGAATTGGAGAAGTTTCTACAGCCCAGGAACACTTTATATACCAGCTCATAAGGCAGAAAATTATAGTGGCCATAGACTCTCTGATTGTGCGCTCTAAGTCTTCTGAAAAGTATTTGCTGTTTTTGCCCAAATCGGAATTTAGCGACTTGCTCATTCTACTTTTTACATACATTCTCAAAAACAGGGGCAAGCAGTGTATCTATCTCGGGGCCGATATTCCATTCAAAGATTTGCAGCAAGTGGCTCAGATCACAAAGCCGGATGTGCTATTTACGTTTGTAAAAGCTCCGGCATCTAAACTAGATACTCAGGCTTATATTTATGAACTCTCCGAGAAGTTTGGCGATAAGCAAATTCTCATTAGCGGGAATCCCTACTTTATGGAAGAGCTGGAGTACCCAAAGAATGTTCTGCTAATTCTTGAAGCGAACGACTTAATTGAAATGCTAACGGACTAAATAGGGTATAATCGGCTGAAATCCGTATATTCCCTAAATTTTTAGAAATGGGTCAAAGGTCAAAATTTCTAGGGTTGCTGGCATTGGTTCTAGCGGCCTGTTCGAGCAACAACCGTGAAGAATACTTATTGGGCGAATGGTACAATGAGTCGTTGCGAGTGGATATCGATGCGCTGGACGGAACACCTGATTCAATTTTTTCTGTGCCGGCCGGTCAATGGGAAGAGATTCTTCAGATTCAACCAATACGCACAACTTACAAGGCAGATGGAACCTATGAGTCGGTTTACACCGAATTGGATGGTACTTTATTGCAGAAAACCTCTGGTCAGTGGGCATTGAAAGGTGATTCGCTTTTTTTAACCTCTCAAGGCTTAACGACCAGCTATTATTTTGAGTGGAAAGGTGGGAAGGGGCTGTTTGAAGGCTTCCTGGATTGGGACACCGATGGTAAGTCAGACGACTTTTACTCGGGTGTTCAAATTAAAAAGTGAATCATCTTTAACTAAATCATATCATTATGGATTTTTCTGCTATTAATTGGCTGGCTGTTGTAGTAGCGGCCGTTGCATTTTTCGCCTTGGGGGCTATCTGGTATGGCCCAATTTTCGGTAAGGCCTGGCAAAAAGGCGTTGGCCTTTCTGAAGAGGAACTAAAGAATGCCAACATGGGCAAAACCTTTGGAATCTCGTTTGTTTTGGCCCTCATAATTTCTGTGGGTATGGCCATATTCTTTTTTGGTTTTGGCACAGATCCTAACAACCCGATGACCGTTTCTACCGGTGCTATGTATGGCGCTATGACGGGTATTTTCTTTCTATTGCCCACTATTTGTATGAACTATTTATTTGCTCAAAAGTCGGCTGCTCTTATGTTTATCGATTCAGGCTATCATATTGTGGCTTATACCATAGTTGGTGTTATACTGGCGGCCTGGCAATAAGTACTTTGGCCATCTGTAACGGATGAATTGCAGGTGGCCTTTATTTTATTTTTCCCTTTTGAACCTTTTTTTGCCAATCTTTCGTTGAGTGCCTAGGAAAACTTTCAGCAGCTTATTCTAGTTAAGAAACGATGGCAGTCAACGGTAAAAGAATGGTACTTTCCCCCAAGGTGTACCAAAGAGGTTTTCAGGAAGCTATTCAAGAGTTCGATCGGTACGAACAAATTAAGAGGAGGCTCAATCAAATTAAGGCTTGTCAGCAGTTAAAGAAAGGGGAGGCTTTTTTGAAGCTGATAGAAGCTGCTTAAAACTCCAAAGGCGATTTTAAACCAAAATCGCTGAAATTACTCTCCACCCTTTTGAAAGGTATTGTATGCGGTTCTTCCCAAACAGGTGGTGTAAAATTGTATTTGCAAGCCATGGCTTCGTGAACCTGCCTTCGGGTTGGATGCTCGGGAGAAACCAGATTCATTATAGGGTCGTGGGAAATGCTTTTGTTCAGTATAGCCGTAACTACTCGAATTACGTCTTGTTGGTGCACGTAGTTTACCGGAGTATCTCTACCGGTGGTGTGCTTCCCTGCAAACCACTTACCCGGAATTCTATCATCTCCCATTAAGCCCCCACATCTAAGAATAGTTAGGCGTTGTCCAATTTGTTGTATTTGTTTTTCGGCCTGGACTACGGCCAGGGAAGAGCCTCTTGCAAAGTCTGGGGCTGTATGGGTACTTACGATACCGTTGGTGTTTGGATAAAAGGAGGTTGAGCTAATAAACAGTACTTGCTCAACCGGGCTATTGGCCAGCATGTATTTAAGGTACTTTATCTGCTCCTCATAGAAGTGAGGAGGATTCTTTTTTCTCCCCGGAGGAATATTAATAATGAGGGCATCAGCCAATAGCAGCTTCTGAAAATGTTCGCCTACTGGCATAGGGTCAAGCTTTAACAAGACAGGTTCTATGCCCTCTGCTGCCAGTATCGGGAGTTTGTTTTGGCTGGTAGTGCTGCCTGTTACCAAGTGGCCTGAGGCCACCAGGTGCTTTGCCAGTGGAAGCCCCAGCCAACCACAACCTATAATGCCTATCTTCATTGGCCTGCCGCAGAAAACACGGTGGATGCAATGTGACTATAATACTCTTCATAGATAGGGAGTATTTTCACAATGTCGAACTCTTTAGCTCTTTCTAAAGCATTTCGCTTAAATGTTTCCAGGTGTTCTTCGCTCAACACGTGCAAGGCATTTTGGGTCATTTCTTCTATGTTGCCAATGTTAGAGGTAAAGCCCGTTTGACCGTTTATGTTCAACTCAGGAATTCCTCCGGCATTAGAAGAAATAACAGGAACCTGACAGGCCATGGCTTCGAGAGCTGCTAAACCAAAGCTTTCTTTTTCAGAAGGCATTAAAAATAAGTCGGCTACAGAAAGTACTTCTTCTACCGCCTCTAGTTTTCCTAAAAACCGTACTTCATCGTAAATTCCGAGTTCGCGACAAAGCCCTTCTATATGGCCTCTTTCCGGCCCATCGCCCACTAGTAGCAAGCGAGCCGGAACGGTTTCGGACACTTTTTTAAATATTCTCACCACATCATCAACCCGTTTTACTTTTCTGAAGTTGGATGTGTGCACAATCAACTTCTCTCCGTTGGGGCAAATGGCCATTTTAAAATGATCTTTTCGCTGCCGCTGAAATTTTTCCAGATCGATGAAGTTGGGGATTACCTTAATTTCTCGCTGAATATTAAAGTGTTTGTAGGTATCTTTTTTTAAGTCGTCAGAAACCGCAGTTACACCATCAGAGAGGTTTATGCTGTATGTAACCACCGGTTCATAAGAAGGGTCTTTACCCACCAGGGTTATGTCGGTCCCGTGTAAGGTAGTTACTATGGGAATTTCAATGCCTTCAGATTTTAATATCTGCTTTGCCAAAACGGCAGCCGAGGCGTGCGGAATAGCGTAGTGCACATGAAGTAAATCCAGTTTTTCGAATTTTACCACATCTACCATCTTACTGGCTAGAGCCAGCTCATAAGGGGGGTATTTGAAAAGTGGATAAGAACGAATATTTACCTCGTGGTAAAACAGGTTTTCGTTGAAAAAATCAAGGCGAGTGGGTTGAGAGTAGGTAATGAAGTGTACTTCATGCCCTTTTTTAGCCAGCCCTTTGCCCAGTTCAGTAGCTACAACCCCGCTACCACCAAAGGTGGGGTAACATACAATTCCGATTTTCATTAAGTTTCTCTAAGCAGTTGGTGGTTAAACTCACAAAGTGTGCCTAAGGTTCCAAAATGGATTGATAGACCATGTCTTGTATTCTGGTGCGTATATTTTCTTCTATCAGTTTAAAATTAGAGCTGTCCGGATATGTTCTGTTGCACAGAAAGACAAAAACCAATTCTTCGGCCGGATCGGCCCAAATGGCAGCACCGGTAAAGCCTGTATGACCAAAGGTACTTGCAGAGGCAAATTTGCTGGTAGGACCTTCTTCTGTACCGGTTATGGGTTTGTCCCAACCCATGCCTCTGCGGTTTTCTACACTTTGAGGAGTGGTGAAGATGGGTATAGTCCAGGGCTCAAAGTATTTTTTGCCGGCATAATATCCCATTTGCAAGTTCATTTGCAATAAGATGGCCAGGTCGTTTGCCGTACTAAAGAGGCCTGCATGGCCTGCAATGCCACCCATTAATGTGGCGTTTTGGTCGTGCACATCGCCACAAACTATGGTGTTTCTAAAATAAGAGTCTACTTCCGTAGGGGCTACATCTTTATAATACCCCTTGCTTCGGGGTTGGTACATAGTACGGCTCATTCCCAAAGGGGCATAAAACTCGCGCATGAGGTAGTCTTCTACCGGCTCATCGATTAACTTTTCCACAAGGCGAAAAATGAGGGTATAACCCAGGTCGGAATAGAGGTAGTCGTATTTCTTTTTCTTTTTGGGGAGCTCGCGCAGGCTCGATTCTACGGTCCATTTCCAAATGGAGTCGTTGAGCGAAACGGGCAGGTTGTGTTCCTGTATACGATAGTTATGGCTTGGCCCCCGGGCATCCGTAAAATAATCGGTATTGAGCTGTCCTTTGGTAACCGTTTTCTCCCAAAAGGGGATGTAGGGTTTAAGGCCGGCCTGATGGGCAAGAACATCTCGTATAATAAGCCCTTCTTTATTGGTGCCTTTTAGTTCTTTCAAATAGTAACCCAGCGGTTTATTAATGTCCAGCTTCTTTTCATCGTATAAACGCATTAAGATTTGGGTAGTGGCGGCCACCTTGGTTACTGAGGCTATATCGTAGATAGTATGCTGGTCAACAGGCCGCTCTTCGTTGTAGGTTTGAAAACCGTACTGTTTTTCATAAACCACCTTACCCTTTCGGGCAATGAGTAGTTGAGCCCCCGGAGTGGCCTTGTTTTTAATAGCTTGCTCAATCAAGCCGTCAATTTTGCGCAGTGAGTCCCAACTCATGCCTGCTTCTTCCGGAAGGCCATAGCTCAACCGGCCGGTGGTGAGTGTTTCGATGCCAGTACCTGCTTTAAAGCTAGAACCTGCCGTAATGGGTAGCTTGCCCTCTGCCCGCAAAGCACCAAAAATTATTTGTGGGGCTACTTGTTGCGTAATATCATTGTTTTCATAGGTACAAATCAGGTTTTTAACCCCTTCAAAATATTGGAGGGAGTAGGCATTGCCCATTACCACCACAATTACATTGGTCTTTTTCTGTAAGGCCTTTATCCATTCTACTGTCTGAGTGTCTACACCATGTTGGTTGCGTGGCGAGTTGGTTATGCCCTGATAGGCGATAATTACCTGGCTAAATTGGGCAGCCGAGTCTAGGGCCTGGTTGCTGAGCGAGTCAAAACTCAAAGGGGTAACCTTTGTGTACCTGTTCAGCATGTTCTGGAAAACATCGGCATTAGTTTCTCCAATACTTATGCTGGCAAACGACTTTTTGTCTACGCTTATAGTGGGTATGAGTAAGTCGCTATTGTCTACAACTGTTATGGCTTTTTGATAGAGCAATTTGTTCAGAGCAATGGCATAATCGTTATTTATGCGTTTGCTAAGGTTAGCTGTATCAATGGGCTTATACTCATTTAAGCCAAACCAATACTTGGCTTTAAGTATTTTCATTACCCTCTCATCGAGCATGGCCTGAGTGAGGGTGCCCTTTTTCAAGGCTTTTTGTATTTGCTTTATGGCTTTGGGTACATCGAGAGGAAACAGAATTACATCGTTTCCGGCCTGAAGAGCCTTTACATCGGCTTCGCCTGCATCGTAATATTTAGCTACCCCTTGCATGTTCATGGCATCGGTAAATGCCAGGCCTTCAAAGCCAAGTTCCCCCTTTAGCAGGTCGGTTACCACATTTTTAGAAAGAGTAGTGGGTGTGTTTTCCGAACTATCGTAGGCAGGAACTTGCAAATGAGCTACCATTACGCTCATTAGACTGTCGTTCATAAGGGCTTTGAAAGGATAGAGTTCAGTTTCGCTCATTCGGTTTTTCGAATGGGTGATCACCGGCAAATCATAATGAGAGTCTACCTCCGTATCGCCATGGCCGGGAAAGTGCTTGGCATTGGCCATAATACCATGGTGTTGCAGGCCTTTCATGTACTCAATGCCTCTGAGGGCCACTTCTTCTTTAGTCTCGCCAAAAGATCTATAGCCAATTACCGGGTTTTTGGGGTTTACATTGACGTCTACCACCGGAGCAAAATTGATGTGCATGTTCATGATTTTGAACTGGTTGGCTACTTCTTTACCCATTTCGTAAATCCACTTTCTGTCCCGAATAGCACCAAGTGTCATTTGTTTAGGAAAGTCATAGACACTGTCCAGTCGCATACCAACACCCCATTCTGCATCCATGGCTACTGCCAGTGGTACCTTGGCCAGTGCCTGGTACTCATTGCTAAGTTTAGCCTGACGGTATGGCCCTCCTTGAAAGAAGATAAGTCCGCCAATGTTGTACTCTTCAATGAGCCCGCGTATTTCTTCTACGTGCTTTTGATCTCTGTTGGAATAGGCCGCTACCATAAATAACTGCCCAATGCGTTCTTCCGGGCTAAGCGACTGAAATACACTATCGGCCCAGGCCTGTTGTGCTACAGTGTCTATGGTATGATAAAATTTTTGTGCCGAAAGCGCACTTACAGAGAGGCTACAAACAAAAAGGTGTAGAATAACTTTTTTAAACATGAAGGCGTTAGGCTTTTAGTAAGAACAAATAAACTATATTTTTACGTATTAACAGAACGCTGAGGGGGCAGTATTGATTATAATGAACTTACCAGGACTCTTCAAAAAAGCCAGATATCAGAGGTTTCACATCGAACCGCGTTACTACGATCCTATTAAAGAGGACATCGAGAACCGTACCGCCCGCATAAAAGCGGAGATGGGTTTGAGCGATACTGAAACCATAGACCCGGGCTATAAATCGAAAATAGAAGGTTCTTTTCGCAAAAACATGAAGCATGCCACCGGCAGTGGTGTAGACCAAACGGTAATGCTCCGTCTGCTCATAATGGTAATATTGGTGATGATGATTGCCGGCTACGTTTATGTGGGTATAGAAATCTTTTATCTGGTCTTACTAACCATTCCGTTCTATCTTTGGAGGCGTTTTAAGCGATAACGCCCTGCGATAGATGTCCGACATAATTAAATTACTTCCTGATAACATAGCCAATCAGATAGCTGCCGGAGAGGTTGTTCAGCGACCTGCTTCTGTAGTGAAGGAACTGTTGGAGAATGCCATTGATGCCAAGGCAACAGATATTAAGCTCATCATAAAGGAATCAGGAAAAGCGCTCATTCAGGTAGTAGACAATGGTGTGGGTATGTCGCACATTGATGCGCGCATGTGTTTTGAACGTCATGCTACCTCAAAAATCCGCTCTACCGAAGATCTTTTTGCAATTAAAACCATGGGTTTTAGGGGAGAGGCTATGGCATCGATAGCTGCCGTGGGTCAGGTAGAGCTCAAAACCAGAAGACAAGAAGATGAACTGGGTACCCTCATACAGATAGAAGCCTCTGAAATCAAAAAACAGGAACCGGTTTCTACGCCTGTGGGTACTTCTACCTGCGTGAAAAACCTCTTTTTTAATGTGCCGGCCCGTAGAAATTTTCTCAAGTCGAATGCGGTCGAAATGCGGCATATTGTCGATGAGTTTCAGCGGGTAGCCTTGGCCAACCCCGAGGTGGCCATGTCGTTGTATCAGAACGATATGGAGGTGTATAAACTGCCGGCAGGAAAGCTTAGTAAAAGGGTGGTGGGCATATTCGGCAAAAAATATCAAGACCAAATGGCTGCTTGTGAGGAGACCACCGACTTACTGAGAGTACATGGCTATGTGGGCAAACCCGAATTTGCCAGGAAAACAAGAGGAGAGCAGTTCTTCTTTGTTAATAACCGCTTTATTAAAAGCAACTATCTCAACCATGCCGTAATGACAGCCTTTGAGCAGTTATTGCCCGAAGGTAGCTTTCCGTTTTATACGCTATTTATTGAAATAGACCCCAGGCATATCGATATTAATGTACACCCTACCAAAACAGAAATTAAGTTTGACGATGAGCGCACCGTCTATGCTGTGGTGAGGGCGGCAGTTAAGCAGGCGTTGGGAACCCACAACATTGCCCCGGCTATTGACTTCTCACACGATGTGAATTTTGCAAGCTTTCGGCCCCAAAATTCTCCTCCTGAACAAAGTAGGAAGGCCGCTGAGAGGGACTATGCACAGTTCAAAACCTTTGAGCGCAAGACCAATGCCAGCCATTGGGAAAAGCTCTATGAAGGTTTGAAAACGGAAATTTCTCAACAGGAGGAGAGTAACCGCCAAATGGAAATACACCCGGAGACTCAAAGTACGATAACTCTGGGCAGTGCGGCCAACTCGATTTCGGAGCGTACGCCTGTGGCTAAACCGGAGAAGTCTTATTTTCAGATACATAAAAAGTATATTGCCACTCAGGTGAAATCGGGGCTTATGCTCATAGCCCAACAACCCGCCCATGAGCGCATTTTATACGAAAAGTTTTTAGATCACATATCCAGAAGAAACGGGGCGTCACAACAGGCGCTTTTTCCGCAAACCCTTAAGCTCAATGCGGCCGACTTTGCCTTGGTACATGACATTCAGGCAGAGTTGAATGCGATTGGCTTTGAATTTGCCGACTTTGGAGACCACTCCATAGTAATAAATGGAGTTCCGGCCGATTTAAAATCGGTGAATGAAAAAGCGTTGTTCGAAGGCTTTATAGAGCAGTTTAAACTAAACCAGTCGGAATTGAGTATATCAAATGATGAGAATATAGCCCGGGCTATTGCTAAGCGTTCATCTATTAAGGTAGGTAGTACTCTCAGTGCCGAAGAGATGAGCTCTATAATAGACCAGCTTTTTGCCTGCAAAAGCCCTAATTATTCTCCCGATGGCAGAAAGACAACGTTCATTCTGGAATTAGATAAGATAGACCAGTTTTTTAACTAGAACTTATGTTTGGAAGACTTACACCCCTGGTAAAGAATTTACTGATTATTAATATAGGCTTATTTTTCATAAGCTATTTCTTCCTTAGAAAGGGAATCTCTCTCAACGACTTGTTTGGGCTCTATTATATTGGGGATCCAGCCTTCAAACCCTTTCAATTTGTGACTTACATGTTTTTTCATCAAGTAATCGTTCCGGGTAAAGGGCTTTATTTATGGCATATTTTCGGAAACATGTTTGCCCTTTTCATCTTTGGGCCACTACTTGAGCAGTTTCTAGGGCAGAAGAAATTCTTGATTTTATATATGGTTGCCGGAGTAGGGGCAGGCCTATTTTATACTGGGGTTAACTACTGGGAAGTTCGGGGCTTAGAGCGTGACTATGAATCATACATTGCCAATCCAAGCCCCGGGGGCTTTGTGATTTTTATTAGTGAGCATGCAGATGGGTTATCAGAAAAATCAAAGTCAATGCTTTATAACCATGCTGATAGTTATGAGAGAAATCCAAACAACTATGAAATCATTGCGCAATCCAAGAAATACGCATATGATATCTATCGAATGTTTGGCACCTATAGTATGGTAGGCGCCTCGGGTGCGGTTTTCGGAATTTTGGCTGCATTTGCCCTATTCTTTCCTAATACCGAACTTTTCTTATTGTTTATACCGTTTCCCATCAAGGCCAAGTATTTGGTCACTGTCTATATTCTTTACGAAGTTTTTGCAGAGTTACAGCGGGCTCCGGGCGACAACGTGGCTCACTTGGCCCATATCGGAGGAGCACTGATTGCCTTCTTTATGGTGAGGTATTGGAAAAAGCAGAGGAGAGATTTCTACTAACATGAATAGCATTTTAGACGATTTTAAGATAGCCTTCAGGTCGGGCAATATTCTTAACCAAATTATCATCATTAATGTGGTGATTTTTGTGGGTGTAGGGGTGCTTGGGGTATTGCTCACCTTGGTCGGAGAGCGATCAGCTTACTTTGCAATATCGAACCACCTTATGTTGCCCTCCAATACCGATGAATTGTGGAGACAACCCTGGACCATAATTACTTACTTTTTCTTCCACAAACAGTTTTTTCACATTCTTTGGAATATGCTGTGTATGTACTGGTTCGGTAGAATCATAAGTGAGTACATAGGTCAGAATAAATTACTAGGTCTATATGTTTGGGGCGGTATTGGCGGAGGTGTTCTGTACCTAGTCGCCTATAATTTTCTTCCATATTTTGAGAGTGTGGTAGACAGCTCCTATCTACTGGGAGCTTCTGCAGGAGTTATTGCAGTAGTGGTTGGTGCGGCCACATTTTACCCCGACTATACTGTTCACTTGTTGCTTCTCGGGCCCGTTCGCCTAAAATACATTGCGGCAGCAATAATTATACTTTCATTTATACAAAGCACCGGTTCGAATGCAGGGGGAGAAATAGCTCACTTAGGGGGCGCACTGGTAGGTTATATAAGCGTTAGGCAGTTGCAAAGAGGCAATGACTGGAGCAGGCCAATTGTGAGTTTTATGGTATGGGTGAAGAGTATCTTCAAACCGCAGCCAAAAATTAAGGTGAGCTACAAAAACACCAGACGAAGTACAAGCTCTAAAACCTCGGGTAAATCAGAGAAGAAGGCTAAGTCTAAAAGTGCACAGGAAGAAATAGATGCTATTCTGGATAAAATCTCTGAAAAAGGCTACGATGCTCTAACCAAAGAAGAGAAACAGAAGCTTTTTAATGCCAGCAAAGACTAGTTAATAGTTATCGGCTAACGGGTATCGAAGTCTTTGTCTTGTTCTGATATAGGTTGACCGTTGGTTTATCTAATTTCTAAAGACCATCCTCCCAGGTAGAGCTTCAGGCTTTCCTGCTTCTAACTCTTATTTGCCAATTGTCCACAGGCCGCATCAATGTCTTTTCCACGGCTTCTGCGCACATTTACAACGATTCCCTTCTCTTCCAAAACCCGTTTGTACATGTCCAGGCTGGCCGGGTCGGCTTGTTGAAACTCTCCATCATCAATCGGGTTATACTCAATGATGTTTACCTTAGAAGCCACTTTGCCGCAGTACTTTGCCAAAGCGCGGGCATGCTTTTCGTCATCATTAATGTTTTTCCAAACCACATACTCAAAGGTTACTTTGCGCTTGGTTTTACTGTACCAGTATTGAAGCGATTCGGCCAGTTCGGCCAAATTGCTTTTTTCATTAATAGGCATCATTCGGGTACGAGTTTCATCAATGGCCGAGTGCAATGAAACCGCCAGGTTAAACCGTACTTCATCATCGGCCAACTGCTTGATCATTTTTGGAATGCCAACTGTAGAAAGCGTAATTCTTCTTGGAGACATGCCCAGACCCTCCGGAGAGGTAATCTTTTCTATAGATTCCAGCACATTTTTATAGTTGAGCAGGGGCTCGCCCATGCCCATATACACAATGTTGGTCAGGGGACGGTCGAAGTACAGCTCTCCTTCTTCTTTAATGGCCACCACCTGGTCGTATATCTCATCGGCACTCAGGTTGCGCATTCTTTTTAGCCTGGCCGTGGCACAGAAGTTACAGTCGAGACTGCAGCCTACCTGAGAAGAGATGCAGGCGGTAATTCTGGTTTCTGTAGGAATAAGTACCGATTCAACAATCAGGTCATCGTGCAGTTTTACAGCATTTTTAATGGTGCCGTCAGCACTGCGCTGCATCTGATCTACCTTAATATGCTTTATTTCGAACCGCTCCTTGAGTAGCTCCCGGATAGAAAGCGAAATGTTGGTCATTTGGTCAAAATCTTTGGCCGATTTCTTCCAAAGCCATTCATATACCTGCTTGGCACGAAATGGTTTTTCGCCAATAGAAACAAAGAAGTCTTGAATTTCTTCCAGGCTTAGTTTGCGTATGTCTTGCTTCTTAGCGGGAGTTTGCATGCTACAAAGGTAGCACTCTAGTTTTGAATCTTAGCCAGAAAGCCCTCGGGTATATTACACACCTTACTCTGGTCATAGTCGAACATTACAATACCCGTTTTTGCTTGCGCAATTTCTTTCTCACCACACCAAAGGTGGTAGTACACATCAAAACTCTTTCTTGTAATGTTGTCAATAGCCAATTGGATGTCTATTTGGTCGCCATGAAAGGCCTCTCCTTTATAGACCACAGCCGCATCGGCCTGAATAGTGCCCATGCCTTCAATACTTTTCTCGTCTTTATAACCCAAAGAGTTGAAGAATTGATAGCGAGCCTCTTGCATCATGGCCAATATTCTGTCGTTGCCCAAATGGCCGCCATAGTTTATATCAGAAATTCTTACCAGAATAGAGGTCTTGAAAATGAAGCGGTCGGGTAGCTCAATTTTAACTCGGGCCATAATACTATTTTGCTGCGAATCTAAGACAATATGGCCGAATTAGAGCCTTTGGGGCCATTTTTTCGGTCATAATTTCCGATTTATTGGCTTGGATTATCATTTGATGCAGTGCCCACGAGCATAGATGCTCATGGAGGAGAAAAAAATAGAACAATGGATTTTAAGAAATATACAATCAAATCGCAGGAAGCCATTCAGAAGGCAGCAGAGATAGCCAGCGGAAATCAACAGCAGGCCATTGAGCCAGGCCATCTTCTGAAGGCCATACTGCTAACCGATGAGAATGTAGTATCATTCTTATTAAAGAAGTTAGGCATAAACAAAGGGCAGTTGGATGCTCGGCTTGAGGAGATAATTAATAGCTACCCGAAAGTGAGTGGTCAACAGCCTTACTTATCGAACGATGCCCACGCTGCTTTGACTAAGGCTCTGGATCATTTGAAGGAGTTTGGCGATGAGTTTGTAGCTATTGAGCACATTATGCTTGGTCTGCTCAAAGGGAAGGAAAAAGTAGGTATTCTACTCAAGGAGCTTGGTTTTGCAGAAAAGCACTTGGTTGCGGCTATTAAAGAGCTGAGGGGTGGCAATTCGGTAACAGACCCTAATGCCGAAGCCAAATATCAGTCACTCAATAGGTATTCTAAGAATTTGAACGAATTGGCGCGTTCCGGAAAAATCGATCCGGTGATTGGTCGCGATGAGGAAATAAGAAGAGTGCTGCAGATTCTTTCCAGACGCACCAAAAACAACCCTATTTTACTGGGCGAACCCGGAGTTGGTAAAACTGCCATTGTAGAAGGTATGGCTCAGCGCATAGTAGATGGTGACGTGCCTGAAAATCTGAAAAGTAAAACCCTGATTTCTCTGGATATGGGTTTGTTGGTGGCAGGAGCCAAGTATAAAGGAGAGTTTGAAGAAAGGCTCAAAGCGGTGATCAAGGAAGTGCAGGATTCTGATGGAGAGATTATTCTTTTTATCGATGAGATTCATACTTTGATTGGTGCCGGAGGCGGTGGTGAAGGGGCCATGGATGCCGCCAACTTGTTAAAACCCGCCTTGGCCAGGGGAGAACTCCATGCTATTGGGGCCACAACACTCAAGGAGTATCAGAAATATATCGAAAAAGACAAGGCTCTTGAGCGAAGGTTCCAGTCGGTAATTGTAGATGAACCCAACCAGGAAGACGCCATTTCTATCTTGCGAGGCATTAAAGAGAAATATGAGGTTCACCATGGGGTGAGAATTCAGGACGATGCGGTGATCGCTGCGGTGGAACTTTCCAGCAGATATATTTCGGACCGCTTTCTTCCGGATAAGGCCATTGACCTGATGGACGAGGCCGCCTCTAAACTGAGAATTGAGATTGACTCGCTTCCTGAAGAACTGGATGAACTGAACCGCAAGATTATGCAGTTGGAAATTGAGCGGGAGGCTATTCGCAGAGAGAAGAATAAAGACAAAGAATCCGTGCTCTCGAAAGAGATAGCCGAACTTTCAGAAAAGCGCGATAGCCTCAAGGCCAAGTGGGAGAATGAGAAAGAAGTGATTGTTGGTATTAGGGCCGAAAAAGAGAATATAGACAGGTATAAGTCTGAAGCTGAGAAAGCCGAACGTGAAGGAGACTTTGGCAGAGTAGCCGAAATACGCTATGGTAAAATTACTGAGGCCGAACGAAAGCTCGAGGAGTATAAACAAAAGATGAAAGAAATGCAGGGTGAAAAATCTCTGCTCAAAGAGGAGGTAGATTCTGAAGATATTGCGGAAGTAGTTGCCAAGTGGACTGGTATTCCGGTTTCTAAAATGCTTCAATCTGAGCGCGATAAATTACTGCACCTGGAGGAAGAACTGGGCAAAAGAGTAGCCGGTCAGAAAGAGGCGATTGCCGCTCTGTCTGATGCAGTGCGAAGAAGCCGTGCCGGATTGCAAGACCCTAAACGCCCGATTGGTTCCTTTATATTTCTCGGCACAACAGGGGTTGGTAAAACGGAGCTGGCCAAAGCACTGGCGGAATACCTGTTCAACGATGAGAACAATATGGTGCGAATCGATATGTCAGAGTATCAGGAGCGCCATGCCGTATCGCGATTGATTGGAGCACCTCCGGGCTATGTGGGCTACGATGAAGGTGGTCAGCTCACAGAGGCCGTGCGCAGAAAGCCATACTCTGTCATTCTGCTCGATGAGATTGAAAAAGCTCACCCGGACGCTTTCAACATTCTTTTGCAGGTGCTAGATGATGGAAGATTGACGGATAACAAAGGCCGTGTGGCGAACTTTAAGAATACCATCATCATTATGACTACCAATATTGGTTCAGGTCTTATTCAGGAAAACTTTGAAAGGATTAATGAAGAGAATGTGCTGGACATTATCGATGAAACCAAGCTTCAGGTGTTCGACTTACTGAAGAAATCAGTGAGACCGGAGTTCCTCAACAGGATCGATGAGACCATTATGTTTATGCCACTGAACAAAGACAATATCCGTCAGATTGTTAGAATCCAGTTCGGACTCATTCAAAAACAGTTGCATGAAAATGGAGTTGAAATTGAGGCGACTGATGAAGTACTTGATTATCTGGGAGAACTTGGTTGGGATCCACAGTTTGGTGCCAGGCCATTGAAACGAGTGATTCAGCGAAAAGTGTTGAATGAGCTGAGTAAGCAGATATTAGCCGGCAAGATTACCAAAGATTCGGTAGTGAGTGTTGAACTCAACCCCGATAAGGAAATTGAGTTTGTAAATATTGAGAAGGTGGAGGAGCTTTAGGGTCCGCTCTTTTTCTATCCTGAGTGTAACAGAGGGATCGGCCAGGTGGTATTCTTGGCTGATGCTTTGGCTTCGCTCAGCATGAACAACATCATAATGACCCGTTACTTCTGCAATGGAAGTTAAACGAAGCCGTCCGGCCGCTCCAAGCGGTCAGACGGCTTTTTTATTTTCTGCGGAGATTATTGGATAACAAAAAAAGCTCTGAATCACTCCAGAGCCTTTGGTCTAATATCTAGTGTCTAAAATCTGATGTCTGGCATCTAGCATCTTGGTACCAGGTACTTTGTACCCAATACTCTGTACTATTTAGCCTTTAACCACTCCTCTCTTCTTTTTTGAGCAGCGGCATCGGCATTATTATCCCATCGGGTGCGCAAGTTTTTATCTGCGGCAAGTGTCACTTTTTTTGTCATTCGCTTACCCCATCGGTCTATTTCTACCTCTACCACATCTCCCGGCTTTCTGTCTCCAATTAGTTCATCAATATTTCGTCCTTTAAAATCGGCCAGAGGCTTGCCATCAATACTAATTATCTCATCCTCGCTCTCAATACCGGCCTCGTACATTGGGCTACCTACTATGGCATTTTGTACCATACGACCAACACCATTGTTCACTCGTACGAAGGCACCAAGCGTTGGGCTGTTCGGGTTGGGGTCTTCGAAAATAACTCCCATTTTATGGAAGAGACCAGCGTAGTCCGGCATTTCGCTTTTAAAGATGTATTGGGCAAAAAAGCTTTTAGCAAATGCCTCTCCAGCATATTCCTCCAGGCGTGCTTCCAGGTCTCGCACGCTATAACCTATCTCTGTTTTACCATGAGTTTGCCACACATGCCTCATGTAGCCATCGAGCGATTTGCCATTGTCTTGGGTTCTTAGCATCATGTCTAAGGCCAAGCCAAGTACAGAGCCATAGGTGTAATATGAAATAAAAATATTGGCATTATTGTCTGGGTCTATAGAAGAAGCGGCATCCACAAAAGGAGCTCTATAACTCATTTCAATAGGGTTAAAATACTTTCTACCCGGAGCATTCATCACATAGTTGACCGCACCTCCCAGTCCGTTTACATAGTCTTCGGCACTCATGTTGCCCGACCGGGCTCGGAAAAGGTTGGTGTAATAGCTGGTGAAACCCTCAGCAAACCAAAGTTCGCCACTCATGTTGGCATCTTCAAAATCAAAGGGCTCTAGCGAGGCAGGGCGAATGCGCTCCACATTCCAGGCATGAAAAAACTCGTGAGACATAGTTCCCATAGAGGTGTTGCCCAATGGGCGATCGTGGGGTTTGCTACTCACTACAAAGGTGGAGTTTCGGTGTTCCATGCCATCGCCACTGGCATTGGGAACATAGCAAGAAAGGAAAGTATATTCACCGTAATCGAACCGCGGAAGCTCACCGAATACAGCTTTTTGTTGTTCCACTATCTTTATTACTTCTTCAAAATAAGCATCTACTTCTTGAGCAGTAGCAGTAGTGTGCAAAGCTAACCTGATATTTTGACCATCTATTTTGCGCTCACGCATATGAAGATCTGCAGCTTCTACAGGGCTGTCCATAAAGTAATATGTATCCTTTGCTTCAAAGGTATTATTGCCCAGATCCTTCATTTGGGTCGCTACCTTCCAGTTAGAACCTTCGGGCAGATTGAATTTTACCCGAACCGGACGATGGCGAATATTTCTTGCCCAAACAAACGTAGCCGGAATGTTTAGATGAGCATGAGTTTCATCAATGCCTGAGTAGGTACCACCTGCCCGGTTGGCGTAAAGGGTGTATTCAAAAATAACTGTACCATCATGACCCGATACATTCCATTGGTGCGGATTGGGTCTTGTTACCGGTAGTTCATTGCCTTTACTGTCTGTGGCCCTTACGGAATAGACGTTCTTGGCAAACTCATGCACCGCATAACGCCCGGGAGAGCTGCGGCTCATGCGTACTTCCAGAACCTTATTCTCCAGCTTTAAAAATTTGGCCTTTATTCTGGCTTCATGATGAACCCGGTTGTCAAAAGAAATTTCGTACAAATTGTAGGTCTGAGACAACAGGAAGTTGGTGAAGCAGGAAATTAGAAAAGTGGTAAGCAGTAGTTTTTTCATTTTATTTTTGTCTTGAACTGGATATTGGGTTTGCTAAAATAGAATTTTAGTTGATAACGTTATGCAGAACTTGTCTGACGATATGAAGGCTTGTTTCAGCATCTCGTTCTAAACCCCTTAAATAAACTCAGGGTGACGAAAGGCATTAAGGGTAAACCGCCCTCACCTCAATTTCTATCAACATATCCGGGTTCACCAAAGTATATACCCCAATGGTCGACCGAGCCACTTTGTTGGGGTTGCTCTCATTGTTGAAGAATTCGGCATAAGCCTTAAACCAACCGTCAAAGTCTGGTTTGTGGTCATTCTGCGGATCGGGTGCTACATAAACTTTCATAGCAACCACGTCTTTCAGGCTTAGGCCCTCTTCGCCTAAATATGCTTCAATTCGCTTTAAAGCACTCACACTTTGCTCGTAGGTGTCGCCAAACCTGTTGGGATCGCCATTGGGTAGGCTGGCATCTTTTGGGTTGGCCACAATACCGCTGGCAAAATACATATCGGCTCCTGCCGGTACTTTCACACCTTTTAAGATAGAAGATCCTTCGCGCTCAAAACGTTCGACCGAAGTAGATAACGTTTGCTGTTGTGGAGAAGAGCAGCCTGGTAGAACAAAGCTGAGAATGAGTGGAAATAGGATTTTAAGCCTCATGAGTTTTTTTACCAATATACAAAGACAAGCCAGCAATTTCTGCTTGGTAAATGTGAAGCGCTATCCTTAACTTAAACGCTCAACCTTAAACAAACTCATCATGAAAACCTTACGCCCTCTCTTGTGGCTAATTGCTTGCCTCTTGTGTTTGTCTACTAATGGACAGGCTCAGAAAAGAAAAAAGAACAAAACGGAACCCAATGGTCCAATGTATGCATCTGAGCTCTACAACGCTATGGAGTTTCGCTTGGTTGGTCCCTTTAGAGGTGGGCGAGCAACTGCCGTAGCAGGAGTTGTTCAAGACCCCATGACCTACTTTATGGGTGCTACGGGTGGCGTTTGGAAAACTGAAAATGCTGGTGAAAGCTGGTTCAATGTATCTGATGGATTTTTCAATACTGCCTCGGTTGGCGCTATTACGGTGGCAGAATCAGACCCTAATGTGGTTTATGTGGGAATGGGTGAGGCTCCCGTAAGAGGTGTTATGACCTCCCATGGAGATGGGGTGTATAAATCTACCGATGGTGGAAAGACCTGGACACACATGGGGCTGGAGAAGACCCTGCATATTTCAAAAATTGTAGTAGACCCGAGAAATCCTGATTTAGTAATTGTTGGAGCGCAGGGCAGCCCATATGGGGCAACAGAAGACAGAGGTATTTATCGTTCGGCAGATGGTGGTAAAACCTGGACTAAAGTACATTATGTAGATGCCAATTCGGGTGTTAGCGACCTGAGTATGGACATGACCAACCCAAGAATTATTTATGCAGCTTATTGGGATCATAGAAGATTTCCCTGGAAAGTGCAAAGCGGGGGGCCGGGCAGCGGTATTTATAAGTCTACCGATGGGGGGCTTACTTGGAGTAAACTTACCGAAGGTCTTCCCAAGGGCGTTATGGGCAAAATTGGAGTTTCTGTTTCACGAGCCAACCCCAATAAAGTGTGGGCTATTATTGAAGCCGATAATGGTGGCTTGTACCGATCGGACAACGGAGGTAAAAACTGGCGACTGATTAATCCCGACCGATTGTTAAGAGCCCGATCGTGGTACTATATGCACATTTTGGCGCACCCTACCGATGAAGAAAGTGTGTATATAATGAATGCACCACTAGTACAGTCTACCGACAACGGTAGAACTTTTGTGAATCTCAATACTCCCCATGGAGACAACCATCAATTATGGGTTAACCCCATACACCCTCAATACATGGTCAACGCCAACGATGGTGGTGCTAATGTTTCTATTGATGGAGGAAAAAATTGGTCTACCCAAAGCAATCAGCCCACTGCCCAGTTTTATAGAGTAAATGTAGATAACCAGTTTCCATATAGAATATATGGTGGGCAGCAAGACAATAGCTCCGTATCCATTGCCTCTCGTGTAGATGGCGGAGGTATTACTAATAATGATTTCTTTGCAGTTGGTGGATGCGAGAGCGCATATTCAGCTTTCGATCCGGACGACCCTAAGTATGTTTATTCAGGTTGTTACCAGGGCATTATCGATGAGTGGAATGCCAAAACCAGGCAAACCAAAGATGTTATGGCCTACCCTTTTCAGGGCTTAGGTACCAATCCGGCTGATATTAAGTACAGATTCAATTGGAATGCGCCCATCATTGCCTCCAGGCACAACCCGGGTGTTATTTATCATGCCGGAAATAAACTACTAAAAACCAGTAACCGAGGAATTACCTGGGAGGAAATAAGCCCAGATCTTACTAAAAATGATTCTACCCACATAAGCTGGGGAGGTGGGCCAATTACCAATGAGGGTGCCGGTGGAGAAATTTACCACACCATATATTATGTGGCGGAGTCTCCTCATACACCAGATGTAATCTACACAGGGGCAGATGATGGCCTTTTATATGTGACCACAGACGGAGGTAAGAACTGGAAGAACATTAGCATACCGAATGTAGAAGAAGGTATGGTCAACCAGATTGAAGTATCGCCTCACGAACCGGGAACAGTATATGTTGCCTATAACCGATACAAGTTCAATGACTTCACCCCACACATATTCAAGTCTACCGATTATGGAGTCTCCTGGACCCGGCTTGTGAAAGGTATAGAACCAGATGCTCACGTGCGTGTTGTTCGTGAAGATCCTAACAAAAAGGACTTACTATATGCAGGAACAGAAACAGGCCTTTATGTCTCTTTCGATGGAGGACTGAGTTGGAGCAAGTTTCAATTAAACTTGCCGGTTGTTCCAATTACAGATTTGATGATTAGGGAAAATGACATGATTGTGGCTACCCAAGGCAGGGCTTTTTGGGTGCTTGACGATCTCAATCCTTTGTATGAGTTAGATAAGGCAAAAAGTGCAGACTTCTACGTCTATCAGCCGGAAAATGCCATTCGAGACAATGCCTTCAGAACAGGAAATGCCAGCATAGGCCAAAATCCTTATCCGGGCTTCTCTATTATGTACTATATCAAAGACAATAAGGATACTGTCGATTTGCAGGTTGAGTTTAGCGATGCAGAAGGCAATGTGGTAAGAACTTTCGCCAGCAATGCCGATAAAAATCAGGAGAAGCTCCGTAAAAAATCGGGCATGAATCGGCTTAACTGGAATCTTTCAGTGTTGAATCCGGAAGGAGTAGAAGGGGTGTTTATGGGGCTTGGAGCAGGAGGTCATCGGGTGGCACCGGGTAAGTATACCATGGTGATGACCTACGGAGGTGAGGTGGTGAAAAAAGAGCTGGTGGTTGAGCCTGATCCAAGATGGGAAGCAACCCCCGCCCAGTATGGCGAGCAACAACGCCTTTTGAATAGTTTGAGAGAAAAAATTGACAAACTGCAAGAGGTGGCTACTAATATTAGGTCGGTGAGAGCTCAGGTAAACGATCTCAAAGAGCGTATCGATAGTGAAGAGTTTGCCGATGTTCATGAGTTGGCGAACGCACTTATTGAAGACATTGATGCTATGGAAGAAAAGCTCATTCAGCCCAACCAAAAGACTTTTCAGGATGTAATTAATTTTCCAAATAAAGTAGAAGCTCAACTTTTGCATATCTATGGTACTATCGATGGCATTGAACCCCCGGTGACGGATGGCCAGAAAAAGCGAGCCATAGATGTAATGAAGGAGGCCGATGTGGCTATGTCTGAAGGTGCCGGTATAAATGAGAAGCTCAACGAGTTGATGCAATTGATAAGGGATAGAAGAGTGCCGTTTATTGCCCCCAAAAAGAAAAAGTAATTGGAAAGAAATATAATCAACGAACTGGGTAGTCTGGCCCTGGCTACCCGCCTTAAGAACCTGAGTGAGCGACTTGCTCGCGATGTAGCACAGATATATAAAGAGTCTGCCTTTGATTTTGAACCCAGGTGGTTTGCCGTTTTTTATGCGCTTAAAGATGGCCAGGAGCTGGCTGTAACAGAATTATCTACCATGCTGCAGCAAACCCATCCGGCCATAAACCAAGTGGCAAATATACTGGTTAAGAAAGGCTTGGTAAATGAGCGTAAAGACCCACAGGATCAACGGAAGCGGTTGTTGAAGCTCTCTGCCAAAGGTAGGAAGCTGGCTCAAGATATGGATCCACTTTGGGAGAAGATTAAGCGCGCGAATGATGAACTACTCCGAGAATCGAAAGATATACTCGCAAGTCTCGAAGCTGTTGAGCAGGCCTTGGATAAGAAGTCAATTAACGAGCGGCTACGACCAATGAAGTAGTGATTTTATCTGCCGGGTTTCATTGAGCCTTCTGTACTCACAAAAAAGGTGTAGATGTTTCGACTTCGCTCAACAGGGAAAAGAAGTGCGGTGCTCTTTTCCCATCCTGAGCTTGCCGAAGGATCAGCTGGTTTCGTTAAGTTTCCGTGCTCAAAAAAGTAGTGTAGATGTTTTGGCTTCGCTCAACATAGAAAAGTGTTTGGTACTCCTTTCCCATCCTGAGCTTGCCGAAGGATCTGTCGGTTTGGTTAAGCTTCCGTGCTCAAAAAGTGATATAGATGTTTCGGCTTCGCTCAACATAGAAAAGTGTTTGGTGTTCCCACACTCCGTTGTGTTAATGTTTGTTACCAAAACCAACCTGTTGCTTGAAAATACGTAAGCACTTACTTAATTGTGTCAATATGAAAACTCAACTAATAACCATTTTTATGTGCTTTGCTTTGTCAGTCTATGGTCAAGATTTTGACAAGCACAGCGTAGTGGAGCGCCTCGCAGATATTATGTACAACAATTATGTATATCCTGAAAAGGGGGCGGCCATGAAAGACTTGCTCATGAGCAACCTTAACAAAGGAATCTACAGTGAGCTAACCGACCCTAAGGCTCTTTGCCGGGCGCTTGAGGCAGATCTGCGTTCGGTAATGAACGACAAGCACCTACGAGTGGCATATGATCCGACACGGGTAGAAGCCATTCGCAATAGAGACCCTTATGGAGGAAGAAAGCCTTTGGCAAATCATGGTTTTGAAGAGGTAAAGCTGCTTGAAGGAAATATTGGCTACCTGGATCTTCGTGGTTTTACTGATATTCGGTTTGCCGAAGAAGTGGCTCTGCCGGCCATGGCAAAACTCATTGAAGCCGATGCCATCATTTTTGATCTACGTAAGAATGGAGGCGGATCGCCATCTATGATTCGTTTCATTTGCAGCTACCTTTTCAGCGAGGCTACTCATCTCAATACGTTTTATTGGAGGCCTTCCAATACCTTTACCGAAACCTGGTCAGACCCGGGAATGGTTAGCAAAACACGGCCTAATGTTCCTATCTATATACTCACTAGTAGCTATACATTTTCAGCTGCGGAAGAGTTTGCTTATGACCTGAAGCATTTAAAAAGAGCCACTGTTATTGGAGAAGTGACAGGAGGCGGTGCCCATCCGGGAGGTCCAATGGTAATAACGGGTGGGTTTTATGTGAACGTGCCTCAGGGCAGAGCCATAAACCCCGTGACAAAAACAAACTGGGAGGGTACAGGTGTAAAGCCACACATTGAAGTGCCAGCCGATGAAGCCTTGCAAAGAGCTATTGATTTAGCAAGAAAAGCTATTTCTTTGGAAGTTAATAAGTAACCGCTTACATAAATATAGTATATTACTACAAGCGTAATTTTCAAGTTGTTTTCTTAAACAAAAGGTCATGTTAAAAAACTATCTCAAAATAGCCCTAAGAAGTCTGCTCAAGAGCAAGGGCACATCGGTCATCAACATAGTGGGGCTATCGGTTGGTATGGCATGTTGCATTATCATTTTTTTGTTTGTGCAGCATGAGCTTAGCTATGATAAGTTCCACTCCAAAGGAGAAAATATTTTTCGTGTACTCACTATAGATGAGGCTTTGGGAGTGAGTAGCAATCTGGTGGGAATTACCTTACCTGCCCTGGGTGAGGCCATGGACGAAAACTTCCCTGAAGTAGTACAAAGAGTTCGGATGATTCCTCAGGGAAGGCAGCTAATTACCTACGAACAGCAAGGGTACTATACTCAAAACTTTGCCTTTGCAGAGCCTTCGCTTTTCACGATGTTTGATTTTAAGCTACTGGATGGTGATGCCGAGAAAGTGCTCACTGAGCCCAACACAGTGGTTTTTTCTGAGTCTATGGCTAGGAAAACCTTTGGTTCCGAACCGGCCATTGGCAAACGTATAGATGTGGGCAATCAGACCGGGTTGGAGATTGTGGGCATAATGCAAGACGTGCCCAATAACTCTCATCTCGACTTCGATGTAGTGGTTTCCATGCAACAGGCCGATACGACTTCTGGTTTTGCTCAGTTTCTGAGGTCCTGGCAAAGCATTAGTATGGTTACCTATGTAGAGCTGGCCAGTCCGGATTCTGAGAAGACCGTAGAGGCGAAAATGGAGGAACTTATTCGGGCTAACGATGTTGGTGAAAACTTTAAGGTTACCCTCCAGCCTTTAGCCGATGTTCATCTCAAGTCTAGCGGAATTCTCTTCGAAAACTATAACCTCAATAAAACAGACATTAGCTATGTCTATACTTTAGGCGCAGTGGGCCTCTTTGTTATGCTCATAGCCTCCTTTAATTTTATGAATCTTTCTACGGCACGTAGTGCCAATAGGGCACAAGAAGTTGGGGTTCGCAAGGTTTTCGGAGCAATTAGAGGCCAGCTTATAGGTCAGTTTATGATTGAATCCGTTGTGCTTTGTGTACTTTCTTTTCTCATTGCACTGGTGTTGGTTGGTCTGGTAGGAGGGTTTGTCAACCTGCCCATAGAAAGCAATTTAGCCATTCACTTTATAACCACCCCCCAGTGGATACTAGGAGCCCTGTTGTTTGTGTTCGTATTAGGGATTTTTTCCGGCAGCTACCCGGCCTTGCTTCTTTCCGGCTTTCACCCAATAGCTATTTTAAGAGGCTCATTTAAGACAAGTGCCAAAGGAGTAGTGCTACGCAAGTCGCTGGTTATTTTTCAGTTTGCCATTTCCATAGCCATGATTATTGGTACCACCATTGTATATGATCAGTTGCAGCATCAAAGAAATATAGATAAGGGCTTCGACACCGAACAAATTATTACGCTAAATGTGGGTCACCCCAGCCTGCAGCAGTCGTTGCCGGTACTCATGAATTCCCTCGAACAGAGGCCTGAGATTTTGGGGACAGCCCGAACAGGGAATATGCCCGGTAGAACCTTTGGCAGAAATAGTGTAAGACCCGAAGGAGTGCCTCAGGAAGATACCTGGATTATTTCGGTCGTTGGTTTTGATGATAAGTATATGGAGTTAATGGGCATGGAAATAGTAAGTGGCAGAGGATATAACCGAGAGATGCCATCAGACCAACAACAATCTATTCTTATTAATGAAGCCATGGCCAAAGAATTGGCCTGGGACAACCCGGTCGGTAAGAAAATAACGTTTGGCCAAACGGAGAGAACCGTAATCGGAGTCGTCAAAGATTTTCACTTTGCCGGTATGCGGCATAAGATTGAGCCCCTGGCCATGTTCTATAATCCTAACAGTGGAGGCAATCTGGCCATAAAATTCAATGCCAGCCAAACCAGCGATGCTGTAGGGGCCATTCGTTCGGCTTGGGAAGAGGTATTTCCCAACAGCCCTCTCGAATATCAGTTTTTCGATGAAGAATTCGGGCAGCAGTTTGCCTCCGATGAAAAGTTTGGTCGCCTGGTGTTTAGCTTCACCTGGTTGGCCATATTTATTGCCTGTCTTGGCCTTTTTGGTCTTTCGGCCTTTACTGCCGAGCAAAAAACCAAGGAGATTGGAGTTAGAAAAGTACTGGGAGCCAGTGTTGGTGGTATTGTTCTGCTGCTATCCAGACAGTTTTCTCAACTTATTTTAGTAGCTATAGTTCTGGCCATTCCTGTCGCCTATTATTTGATGAACGAGTGGCTCAAAGACTTTGAGTATAGAGTAGACATTCATTGGATGTGGTTTGTGCTCTCGGCAGTAACCGCCCTGCTCATTGCTCTGCTCACAGTTACCTTCCAGTCGGTAAGGGCTGCGACAGTTAACCCCTCTAAATCGCTTCGTTGCCAGTAAGTTTAGAAATTTTAACATCTTAGGAGTTCTCCGCTGAAACTCCTAAGATGTTCAATGGTATTATAATTGTACTACTCCATAAAAATGAATCCTAGTTTTCGGTTGAAATTCATACATTGTACGGAAGCCTTTGGAAACGTTTGAAACCTAACTGCGTTGATATGAAGATGATGAGAAAGATGATGATGTCCGGCCTAATGCTTTTAATGCTCCAGGTGTCATGGGCAAAAATAGATTCCACCAAGTATTTACAACCTACTCAGTCGCACATGAAAGAAGCGAGAATCATAATACAGATTCTCGATTACCTTCACTACCGCGATGTAGACCTTAACGATTCCCTTTCGTCAGTCATTTTTGATAACTATTTGGAGGCTCTCGATGGCAATAAAAATTACTTTCTGGCCAGCGATATTAAATCGTTTGAAAAATACCGATTTAGCTTGGATGACGACCTGAAAAGAGGAAATCTCGTTCCTGCCTTTTACATATTCAATATATATAAGAATAGAGTTGAGTCAAGACTTAAATATGCCTTGGCCAATACCGGTTATGAGTTCGACTTCTCGAAGAATGAAATTTTTCACTTCGACAGAAGCGATATGCCCTATGCCAAAACGGAGGCCGAGTTAGACGAGCTTTGGAGAAAAACACTTAAAAACCAGGCCCTAAACCTTAAACTTTCGGGTTCTGACAATGCCAAAATTGCCGAAGTACTTAAAACACGCTACGAACGCTTTAAAAGCAATGTAGAAAAGTATAACAGTAATGATGTGTTTGAAATATTCATGAACTCGGTGACCGAGTCGTTCGATCCGCATACCAACTACTATACACCCCTCAATGCCGAAGATTTTGAGATGCAGAGCAAAAAGTCGTTAGAGGGTATTGGAGCCACATTGCAGCAAGATAATGATTACACCAAGATTGTAGAGCTGAGACCAGGAGGCCCTGCGTTTCTAAGCGGCCAGGTCAACAAAGACGATCGTGTGGTTGGCGTGGCCCAGGGTGCCGATGGCGAAATGATTGATGTAATTGGCTGGAGGTCCGATGAAGTGGCCGGTCAGATAAGAGGACCAAAAGGAACCCTTGTTAGACTTGAACTACTTCCGGCCGGAGCCAGCCCCGGAGCCGAAACCAAAGTGGTGAGCCTGGTGAGGGACAAGATAAATCTGGACGATGCCAGGGCCAAAAGCCAGGTAGTTCAACTCACAGAAAACGGAGAAAAATTTACGCTGGGAATTATTACTGTACCAGATTTCTACCTGAATGCCGATGAAATGGCGGATAATCCTGATAACTACACTAGTACCACCAACGATGTAAAGCGCCTCATTAAAGAACTGCAAGCGGAGGGAGTAGATGGTGTAATGCTCGATTTGAGAAACAACGGAGGAGGAGCCCTGTTCGAAGCCATAAACCTTTCCGGTCTTTTCATTCCGGAAGGCCCCGTAGTACAGGTCAAATACCCTCAAAACCGAAAAGAGGTAATGGACGATGAAAATCCGGAATTGTTCTATGATGGCCCTCTTAATGTGATGATCAACCGCTTTTCAGCTTCAGCTTCCGAGATTTTTGCAGGAGCCATTCAAGACTATAAGCGAGGTGTAATAGTAGGTGAGCAGAGCTATGGAAAAGGAACCGTGCAAAACGTACGTGGTCTCAACGATTTTATTCGTGGAGCTGAAGACGAGGAGCTGGGCCTTATAAAATTCACGATTGCCAAGTTTTATAGGGTTACAGGTAGCAGTACACAGCACAGAGGTGTTACTCCTGATATTGAGTTTCCATCGCTCTACAGCGCTGAAGACTTTGGAGAAAGCTCTCAACCCAGTGCCTTGCCGTGGGATAAAATAGAAGCGGCCAATTACAAGCCCATGAATTATGTAAATGATGCCATGATAGCCGCTCTGAAAAGACAACATCAAAAGAGACTCAAAGAAGAGCAAACTCTGGTCGATCTTCAGTTCGACATTCAGGAGCTTCAAAAGAATAGAAAACGCACTGAAGTATCATTGAATTATGAGGTGCGAAAGAAGGAACAGGAAGATCTGGATAAACGCAGAGCTTCGCAGGTAAAGATTGGTGCTTCTCTTACCGAACTGGAGGCCAACAAGGTAAAAGATCGTTCGTTGGACGATATCAAAGACCCCTATCTGAAAGAGAGTATAAGACTTTTAGCCGACCAAATTCAGGCGGCCAAACGCAAAGGATAAACAATTTCCAACCACTTAAATAAAGCGCCTGAAGGGCGCTTTTTTTGTTTATAGCAAGAAGGAACCGTTTGCATTAATTTTTTTTATAAAATTTTATTTTACATTCCAGTCGGGGGACATTGGAAATTAATTGTTATTTCAATGTCTAATTATTTAAAATTCTGTAATCTTGTAGGTTATGGAACAACGCCTCAGGGCATTTTTTTCTAGAGTGTTCTGATGCCTTTACCATTTATGTAAACTAACCACTGAATTATGAAGAGAAAACTACTGATGTTTTTTGCTCTCGTGTTTATAGCCTCCGGGCTTTGGGCACAGAGTAGGGCGATCACCGGAAAGGTGACCGATGAAACGGGGGAAGGGTTACCTGGCGTAACCATTCAAATCAAGGGAACGTCCCAAGGGGTATTTACTGATGCCGATGGGCAATACCGTATAACAGTTCCAAGTGCAGAGTCAATTCTTGTCTACAGCTTTGTGGGCTTTGTTACTCAAGAAAGCCAAGTGGGAAACAGAACCAACATTAACATACAGCTAATGCCAAGTGTAACATCTGCCGGTGAGCTGGTTGTAGTGGGTTATGGTTCGCAAATTAAGCAAGACCTTACGGGTAACATTGTATCTCTAAAGGCCGAGCAAATTGAAAACACACCAGTACCCAACTTTCAACAGGCCATTCAGGGCCGTACCGCAGGCGTTTTTATTGAAAGCGAAAACGGTAAAGTAGGCCAGGGCATTAAGATGAGAATTCGTGGGGCTACCTCCATTACAGGTTCGAACGAGCCGCTATATGTAATTGACGGTGTGCCAGTAACTACCCAGAGCCAATCCTCATCTTCTTCTCAAACCAGCCCGCTGGCCGATATCAACTTCAATGATATCGAGTCTCTTGAAATCCTGAAAGATGCTTCTGCAGCAGCAATTTACGGTTCCAGAGGTGCCAATGGAGTAGTAATTATTACAACCAAAAAAGGTAAGGCCGGAAATACAAGAGTGAACCTCAATATTCAACAAGGGTTTAGCCGCCCCACCGGTAAAAAGGACTGGCTCAATGCTGAAGAGTATATTGAGCTATTCACCGAGGCAGCATATAATTCTGATTTGTTGGAAGGCTTCGACCCGATTAATAATCCGGCTGATTATCCCGGATCATGGTTGCAGTTTGCCGAAGGTAGATTCGACCGCTATTCCGGTTGGTCTGACTGGAGAAACAATGAAACCGATACAGATTGGCAAGACCTTGCCTTCCAGGATGCTACTAGCACGCTCATCGATGTGTCGGCTAGCGGAGGATCAGACAAAACCTCATTCTATATTAGCGGAAGCTACTCAGATCAGGATGGTATTCTTATAGGAAACAACTTCCAGAGAACCTCTGGCCGAATTAACCTGGACCATCAGGCTACCGATAAACTTAAGTTTGGTATGAACTTGTCTTTGGCCAGAACCATTAACGACAGGGTTGCCGATGACAACGCTTTTGCCACTCCGCTTCAGTTGGTTGCTTTGGCACCAATCACTCCTGTGAGAGACCTCAATGGTCAATTATACGACAGGCCAACCACAACCTATTACAATGGGTTAATTGAGAACGAAGACGCTGAGTTTATTACCACTGTTTTCAGAAACATCGGTGCCGTGTATGCCACATACAATGTAATGCCGGGTCTTAAGGTGACAGCCGAATATGGCATTGACCTCCTGGATCAAAACGAAGATAGATTCTGGGGAAAAAGAACATTTACCGGCCAATCGGTAGATGGTCAAGGCTTCTCTCGTTGGGTGCGAGTGCTCAACAATACCTCTAAGGTTTATGCCAATTTTGATAAATCTTTGAGCAATGGCCACGACCTAAGTGTAACAGCAGGTTCGGAGTATCAGTATTCAAGTACCGATGTGACTAGCGTAACCGGAACAGGTTTTGCCGTAGACGATCTGAAAAAAGTGGCTAGTGCAGCCGAAATTACAGGTGGTACTTCAACACTAACTCAGTTCTCATTCCTCTCTTATTTTGCCAGAGTAAACTATAAAATCAACAATAAATACCTCTTCTCAGTAAGTGGTCGTGTTGATGGTTCTTCGCGATTTGGTGAGAACGAGAGATACGGTTTCTTCCCTGCAGCCTCGGCCGGATGGATACTCTCTGAAGAGTCTTTCTTAAGTGATGTTTCAGCCGTTAGTTTCATGAAATTGAGAGCCAGTTATGGGGCTACAGGTAATGCCGGTATCGGTAACTTTGGTCACTTGGGTCTTTATGGAGGATCGGCCTATGCAGGCGATTCAGGCTTGCAGCCTACCCAAATTCCTAACCCTGACCTTACCTGGGAAACTACCAAACAATTCAACGTAGGTATCGACTTCGGTTTGCTCGAAGATAGAATCTCGGGAGAGATTGATTACTACGTGAAGAACACAGAAGACCTTCTGTTGAACGTACCGGTTCCTGGTACTTCAGGCTTCAATAGCCAGTTGCAGAACATTGGTGAAATGGAAAACAAAGGTTTCGAGTTTGTATTGAACACCTCCAATGTGAGAACAACTGACTTTGAGTGGAATACCAGCTTCAACATTGCCCGAAACAGAAACAGAGTAAAAGCACTCGATGGAGATCAGGAACTGATTGACTCAGGTAGCTCAAGATGGTTGAACGTTGTAAAGGTTGGTGAGTCAATTGGTGTGTTCTATGGAAGAGAGTTTGCCGGTGCTGACCCAGACAATGGAGATGCCCTTTGGTATCTCAATACCCCGGGTTCTGAAAGAGAAACAACCAACGACTTCAACGCTGCAGCGCGTGTTGTTTTGGGAGATCCTAACCCAGACTGGATTGGTGGTTTAACCAACAACTTCCGCTTCAAAGACTTCGATCTGAGCATTCTGCTTCAGTTTGTAACCGGAAACCAGATATATAATGGTGGTGGAGGGTTCCAGTCTGCTAATGGAGACTGGTTCGATAACCAAACCAGAGATCAGCTGAACAGATGGCAACAGCCGGGAGACATCACCATGGTACCACAAGCCAGATTGGCCTATGGTAATGGTGTACAGGCCTCAAGCCGTTATTTGGAAGACGGTGATTATCTCCGCCTGAAAAACGTGACACTTGGTTACAATGTGCCTTCAAGCGTGTTGGAGAAAGCTAACCTCAGAAGCTTGAGAATTTACATGACAGGAATCAACCTGGCTACATTTACCAACTATTCCGGTTGGGATCCAGAGGTAAACACAGATTACAGATCTAGTAACATCAACCAGGGTAATGATTTCTACTCTGCGCCTCAGGCTAAGACACTTACTTTCGGTCTTAATGTTGGATTCTAAGATGATGGACGTAAAGAGAAACAAAATGAAAAAGACAGTTATACATAAATTTTTAGCACTGGTAATTGCTATTGGCTTGGCCTCGTGCGATGACAAACTTGATTTGTCTCCTGCACAGAGTATAGATGAAGGACAGGCACTTACCACTGATAGCAACGTGAAATCCGTGCTCGTGGGTGCATACAACGACCTGGGTAACGGAAGTTTGTTTGGTGGCAATATTCTGAGAGATTCAGAATTGCTTGCGGCCAATGGAGAGATTAGATGGGCCGGTACTTTTAACGGACCAAGAGAAATCTTTAACAAGTCTATGACCGTGAATAATGCCGATGTTACAGGTGAGTGGCTTCAGGCTTACAGCGCCATTAACATCGCCAACAACGTGTTATCGGCTATTGATGTGGTAAATGCTGCCGATAGAGACAGAGTTCGGGGAGAAGCCCTCTTTATCAGAGGAGTGCTATACTTTGAACTAGTGAAGTTTTATGCACAGCCTTACTCGGCCGGTAATGTGAACAGCAACCTTGGTGTTCCGCTGGTTTTAGAGCCAACAAGGGCCATCAGTGAAGATAGCCAGGTACCTAGAAACACGGTTCAGGAGGTGTACAATCAGGTAATAAGTGATCTTACAACGGCCGAAAGCCTGTTGCCTTCTTCTAATGGCATTTACGCTACCGATGCTGCGGCTGCAGCCATACTTTCGAGAGTATATCTTCAAATGGGAGATTATGCGAATGCAAGAGATGCTGCGCATAGAGTAATAACCAGCGGTAACTACTCGCTCACCAATACCTATGCGGGTGCATTTAACAATGACAATAACTCCAGCGAAGATATTTTTGCTATTCAAGTGAATAATCAGGATGGGGTGAACAGTATGAATACATTCTTCTCTATTCCTTCTTTTGGTGGTAGAGATGGTGATGTAGATATACTACAGGCCCACTTAGACTTGTACGATCCGCTAGATGATCGCCTTGACTTATTCTATATGGGTAACGGAGCCATGCGAAGTGGTAAGTGGAACAACCAGTTTGGTAATGTAACCATGGTAAGATTGGCAGAGATGTACCTAACCCGTGCAGAAGCGAACTTCAGAGAAGGTACCAATGTAGGTGCAACTCCATTGGCTGATATTAACAGAATCAGAAACAGAGTAAACCTGCCTAGTTTGTTGGTAGTTACTTTGCCAGATATTCTGTTGGAAAGAAAGCTGGAATTGGCTCATGAAGGACAGGCTATTCACGACTTGAAAAGACTACAAGGAACGGCCGATGGCTTTGCCTATAACGCTCCTGAAATGGTATACCCGATACCACAGCGAGAGATGGATGCAAACCCTAGTCTTGTGCAGAACACCGGTTATGGCAACTAGAATTGAGTCTTAAAACTTTAGATATAAAAAAGAGGGTGTATTAACACCCTCTTTTTTTATCACTTCTTTACAATAATAACTATTGCAATCGGCTCAAATCGGCCTCTGCAGCTATATAGCCAAACGCGGCCCAGCTTGTACCATTAACAACGTCTTTAAAAATGCGCTTAGCAGTAGCAGTATCACCTTCATAAAGATACCAATTGGCAACACCGTACCCTTGAGTAGCCAGACTCAAAGCCACATCGGCATTGTCTGTTTTAAAAAGTTCTTCTGTCTTTAGCTCTCCTTTGTACATGAGCAGCCTTTTCATGTAGCTGTCATTTTCGATAATCTCCCAATCGCTGTTCAGCGAATTCAAAAGGGCATTGGCTTCTTCTGTTTTACCCTGTCTTCTCAGGGTCATGTAAAGCCAATCCATAGTAGCCACTTTCAGGTCAGGATTGTCGGAGTATTCCATACACTCTTTATAAATAGACTCTGCTTTATCGAACTCACCTTTTAAATAGTGGGCCAGGCCATAGTGATATAAAATATTGAACTGTGTATTAGAAAGCGGGATATTGAGCGCATTAGGTGCCCCATCGGGTTCCGTTTCCATGGTGTCTTTGGGCATAAGTTCATAAGCTTTGGCAAAATCACTAATGGCTTTGTCGAACTCACGAAGACTCACATACCGGTGGCCACGATGACGATACATTTTATAAGAGGAAGGAAAAGCTTCGATACCCTCACTAAACACTTCTATGGCTTTTCTATAGTCCGACAGGTAGGCATATCTTCGGCCAAGCCAAATGGTATTCATTTCCGTTGGATTTGCAAGGTAATTGGCCTTGGCTTCATCTAAATTGGCCATGAGCCGGGCTTCTGCTTCTACAGACCTTTCAGGAATTTTGAGAGAGTCTCCCAATAATGATAGAGCCTGAAAGTGTTCGGGAGTGTAAACCTCCGGCTTGGATTGTTTACAGGATGCCAGACAAAAAAAGGCTGATACAATCAGCCCTGTAGAAATATATTTTTTCATCTATTTGTGAGTAAGTTTAAAGGTCATTCCATTCTTTTTTTCATCTACCATGCGTTTTACATCTTCCAGAAGTTGCTTGGCATCGTATATAATTCCGTCTTTAATGGTGTATTTAACTCCACCGGCTCTTTCAACCTCATTGTTATCATTTAACCTAATAAAGCCTGTTCCATAGAGCATCTTCAGGTTTTCGAGTGGGTTTTCTTCCAGAATCACAAAGTCGGCATACTTTCCAATTTCTACTGAACCCAGCATATCGTCTGCGCCTAAGGCTTCGGCTCCATTAAGTGTGGCCGACATGATTACTTCAAGAGGATGAAAACCTGCTTCTCTCAGGAGCTCTAATTCGCGAATGAAGCCAAAGCCATAGAGTTGGTAAATGAACCCTGAGTCTGATCCGGCTGTAACCCTTCCACCTCGATTTTTATATTCGTTCACAAAGGTCATCCAAAGCCTGTAATTTTCTTTCCAGGCCACTTCCTGTTCCGTACCCCATGAGAACCAGTAAGAACCATGCGACCTGCGGCTGGGGCGGTAGAAATCCCACAACGAAGGTAAAGTGTAGGTCTGGTGCCACTCGGCCGTATATGCTCTCATGAGATCACGGCTGGCTTCATATATGTTGAATGTAGGATCCAGGGTAAAGTCCAAAGCAATAAGTTCGTTCATTACCTCATTCCATTTTTCAGAATACGGGGGAGCGGCTTGTTTCCATAGCCTGCCCGCTTCTCCAAAACGATCTTGCTCGTTTCGGTAGTTATAATCCAGGCTGTAATTCTGAATTTTCCTATCCGTAAACATCGCTTCGGGCAGTCCATACCAATGTTCCATAGAGGTAAGTCCGGCCCTGGCAGAATTAAGGACATTCCAACGCACTACATCCATTTGTGCATGATGCATGGCCGACCGAAGCCCAAGTTTTTTATTTTCTTCCAATGCCGCCTGCATAATGTCTGGAGCAGCACCAAAGAATTTAATGCCATCAGCTCCGTTGGCAGCGTTTTGCCGCACCCACTCTCTGGCTTGCTGGGGGGTCGATATGGGTTCTTTTGCTCCCTGGCCAAAGCCCGTATAGGCAAAAATGCGAGGAGCGGTTATTTCATTGTTGGCGCTTTTCTTTTTGTGCTCCAGCACCCAATCTAATCCGTTTCCTGCAGAAGGGTCTCGAATGGTTGTAATGCCATGAGCGAGCCATAGCTTAAATACATATTCGGCTGGTGTTCCCTGTCCGGTGCCACCAATATGTCCGTGCATATCAATAAGCCCTGGAAGAAGGTACATGCCTTCGGCATCCAGTTCTTTATCGCCCGCAGCTGCTTTAGGACGACCACGCTCATTGATGGGCAGACCAGGGTAACCTACATTGTAAATACCCTTGATTATGTTCTTCTCCACTACTATATCTACCGGTCCCGTGGGAGGAGCTCCGTTGCCATTGATGAGTGTTACACCTCTAATGATAAGTTTGTTGAATGGGCCTTCTCCTTCCGCTCTGGGAGGGGCTTTCTCAATCTGGGAGAAAAGCGGTTGCGCAATAAAGAGGGCAAAAACCAGAAAGGTGAGCCCATAGGTAAGTTTCTTCATAAAATAAAAGGTTGACGATTTCAATTTATTGATTTCGCCAACCTTTAACAATACTGTTTATTTAAGCTGAGTATCAGCTAGATCCCTTCTTTTTAATTCGGGTTAAGTTTAGGTCTATGGATTGACCTCCCTGAGACCATTTTCCAACAAACTTGTCGTCCTTCAACTCGCCTTCGTACTGGCCTCCATACTGTTGAATCGTCATTTTAATTTTATTATTGGCAAAGACTACCTCATCCATTTTAAGTCCGTAGGTATCCTGATCGGGGCTATCCATAGTAGCACTAAGTTTTCCTTCGCTATTGACAATGTGGAAGACTATCTTGAGGCTTACACCAGGTGCTGTGATAGTTCCTTCCCAATTTCCGGCTGCTTTGTTCAATTCGTTGCTCTGCGGCAAAACCATCAGAAATCCGAAAAGCATAGACATTAAAACTTTCATAAGCTCTTTCTTTAATGTTCGATATTACGAAAATTGTACCAAAGCCAAGGGGTAAATAAGGCTAGAGGAATCTGAGTGACCTGAACGCAACTTAAAGCTGACTATAGTGCAATGCCTTTTGTTTTAATTACCTTCTTAAAAAAGCCTTGTACCTTTCTAATATAAGAAGTGTAATTTCATATTCGGTTTTACCAATGATTTGCCCATCCAGAAAATTGCAAAACTCCATAAACTCGTCAATTACACGGTCGTCTATGCGTGTTACTCGTTTTACAAGTTCTTTATTGAAGTATTTTTCTCTTTCGGCTGCTCTTTGTTTCCTAAAGGCATCGGCCTTGCTAAACTCGTTGAGAATCTGTTTTTGTTTAAGTGTTTTGTCAAAACTGTTGAGAAAACCGGTAATAACAACTCCTGCTTCACCAGTGGTGAGAGGTAGTGTTTGAGGGCGGCTCCAGTCTCTTGGTACAGCGGGTAGTCTCACTCCAATGTCTAAAGTGTCTCGTTTTGGGCGCTTTAGGTAGAAATGATCGCTTAGCTCAAAAATTTCTAAAGAGTCAAGATCATACACTGCCGGGTTGAGTTTGAATATACTTACCTCAGAAAAATTGGTGTTTGAAGAGTCGAGGCCAATAGTGAGAGTTTCATAGCCTATTGAAGATATTTGAAGGGTATCTCCCAGCGAGAGATGTAGTCTAAAAGTACCCTTGCCTGTGGCTCCCATTCCCTGCTGCTTATTCTTGATGAGAATACTGGCGTATGGCACAGGGAAACCAGTTTTAGAATCTAATACTACACCGCTCAAGGGTTGGCTCTCCTGTGCTTGTAATAACAGGGTTGTGGCCAACATGACAATTAGGGAGTAGCAGGTTCTCATGGCATGAACAATACCACAAGTTGTATAATTGACCTGTTCCTGAAAAACTATTAACCGTTTTTAACCCTGTGATTCGACTTGTCCAGAATTTTGTAGAAGACCACCGATAACCACAAGGCAGCCACAAGAAGTGCAAAATAGTAGAGGTAATTTAGGTCTATGTTTATTCTGGGTAGTTGAATTGTATTGAACGCAAAGCTACCTTCTCCTAGCTGGTAATTAACACCGCCAACTGTAATGATGAGCACAACTGGTACAACAATAAATAGGGCAAAGAGAACCTTAACCCACATAGGCGTACGAATGGATCGGGCGCGCTCATAGACCTGCACTTGCTCCAATACTTTACGGTTAAAGCTCAGTGAAGGCTCTTCTAACCCTTCGTTTCTAAGAAGTTGCTTTAGTTGCTCATCTGAAAGTTCGAACTTACTCATAATAATGACCTAACCTCTGTATCTAATAGCTTTTCGAGTTGAGCAAGTAGCCTTTTTCTTGCTCTGTGCAATCTAACTTTAACGTTGGATAATTCCCAACCTGTGATTTCGCAAATCTCTACCAGTGAATTTTCATTAAGGTAAAACAAGGTGATCACCACCTGATCCTCTTCAACCAGTCGGTGTAGCGCTTGCTGAATGTAGCTGCTTCTTTCATCTTTTCGTAAGGTATTCCAGGAAGCAGATGATTCACTGGCTTCAACCGAATTTTCTACGGTATGCGAGTCTAATTCTTGTATGCTGATCTGTTTTTTACGCAGCCTTGTAAGAGCAGTGTTGTATACTATGGTATATAACCAGGTAGAAAACTTAGATTTTCCTTCGAACTGGGATATGTTCTTATATGCTTTTACAAATGCGTCTTGAGTTACTTCCTCAGCATCTTCCCGGTTTTTCAAAAGCTTTATAGCTAAAGTAAAAGCCATTGCCTTGTGCTCATCAATGAGTGCATTGAATGCAACCATATCGCCCTGTTTTACCCTAGCGATGATTAGTTCCATTGCGTATAATTCATTGTGGCTTTTCACTTTGCTGCGTTTGACTACATTTGAAAGAATAAGGTTACAGGCCTAGTAGATTTTTAGGGTTTCTTTAAAAAGTTTGCCTGACACAGTTGGGTAAATAAGCCCTGGGATAGCAGGGGGTGCATTACGATTTAAAAAGAAATCACCATAAGGTTTGCAGGCAGAACAAGTGGAAGTTACGAATTATTTCATGAGCAGAAATACCGGCCCAAACTGTAACCTACTCAGCGGAAGCGGCATCAAAGCTAGCAGAACGAAAAATAACAATTATGGAAGCAAGTACAGTGTTTGCGGTATTTCTGATACTAACCATCGGTGGGGCAGTGGCTCTAATCTACTACTACTATCACACCCGGCATAAGGAGAGAGTACTACTTATAGAAAAGGGGGCAGATGCCAAGCTGTTTAACATTGAACCCAGAAAGAAAAACTACTTCTTTATAGTAGTGTTGGGTATTGTGTGTATATGTATAGCCTTGGGTATTATGTTAGGTTTTGGCCTCGAAGCCCTGATGAACGATTTAGGATGGATGGATAAAAGGGGAGATAATCCCGGACCATACTTTGTAAGTTTGTTTTTAATGCTTGGGTCAGGATTTCTATTTTCTTATTTCCTCAATAAGAAAATAAATCAAGGTTAGTTGGGGCCGATTTGGATAACAGTCTTCTTAACTTAGGTCTTGCCTGGTTTAAGAAGACTGTTTGCTTTCCAATTGCTTATTTCCAAATAAGGCCGTACAAAGAAACCTGAAATACGTTGTAGCAGTATCTTCCCTGGCTTGCTAGGTTACCCGGCCCAGCCTTCTCTGTCGAGGCTGCGGTATTGAATGGCTTCTGCCAAATGTTCAATACCAATGCTTTCTTTTCCGTCAAGGTCGGCAATAGTGCGGCTCACTTTCAATATTCTGTCGTAAGCTCTTGCCGAAAGGCCTAGTCTTTCCATAGCTGTTTTGAGCAGGGTTTTTCCGGCCTCATTAATTTGGCAAACTTCTTTAACCATCTGGCTGCCCATCATGGCATTGGAGTGAATACCCAGGGTTTTGAACCGCTCACGTTGTATGTCTCTGGCGGCAATCACACGTTGTCTAATCTCTTCGCTACTTTCTGATTTCCGATTTTGGGTCATCTGATCGAAAGAGACAGGAGTTACTTCAACATGGAGATCTATGCGATCCAATAATGGGCCGCTTACTTTATTGAGGTAGCGCTGTACCTGGCCAGAACCACAAACACACTCTTTTTCCGGATGGTTATAGTAGCCACAAGGGCAAGGGTTCATACTGGCTATGAGCATGAAATTGGCAGGAAAGTCAACTGACAGCTTGGCCCGGCTAATGGTTACTCTTCGCTCTTCCAAGGGCTGACGCATTACTTCCAAAACCGTACGTTTAAACTCAGGAAGTTCGTCCAGAAATAGCACCCCGTTGTGTGCCAACGATATTTCTCCTGGCTGAGGTACTCCACCGCCACCCACCAGAGCCACATCAGAAACCGTATGGTGAGGGCTTCTGAAAGGGCGTTGAGTGATTAGCTGAGCATTCGATCCTAATTTTCCGGCCACGCTATGGATTTTGGTGGTTTCCAGTGCCTCTTGAAGATTTAAGGGAGGTAGAATGGAAGGCAATCGCTTGGCAAGCATGGTTTTACCGGCTCCCGGAGGGCCAATCATGATCACATTATGCCCACCAGCTGCGGCAATTTCCAAAGCCCTTTTTATGTTTTCCTGACCTTGCACATGGGCAAAGTCAGCCTCATAATCATTCAGTTGATTGAAGAAGTGTTCGCGCGTATCGTAGGTGATCGGCTCTATCGGTCTGCTTCCATCTAAAAACTCAATGGCCTCAACTAAGTTGGTTACTCCGATAATATCCAGATTGTTGACAATAGCCGCTTCATTGGCATTTTCCAGAGGAAGAATAAAGCCCTTGAACCCATTCTTCCTAGCCTCAATGGCAATCGGTAAGGCTCCCTTGATGGGTCGAAGTGTTCCGTCCAGGGCCAGTTCACCCATAATGACATACTTCTCCAAGTCATCGGCAATAATCTGACCGGAAGATTTTAGCACACCCAGTGCGATAGGTAAATCATAGGATGACCCTTCTTTCCGAATATCGGCCGGAGCCATGTTTACCACCACCTTCTTGCGGGGCATTCGATATTCAAAGTATTTAAATACCGACTCTATGCGGTGCTCGCTTTCCTTTACGGCAGTATCGGGCAGACCAGAAAGCCAAAACTTGGTTCCATCGACAATGTTGACTTCGATGGTGATAATCTGGGCATCGACCCCGAAAACGGCACTTCCATATCCTTTAGATAACTCCAACGGTGTGTTTTTCTATTAACTGAATGATTATGTGTATTACCTTAATGTGTACTTCTTGTATTCTATCGGCATAGCCAAAATGCGGAACCCGTATTTCCACATCGGCCAGTTCAGCCAGTTCGCCTCCATTTTTGCCTGTTAGGGCCACAATTTTCATTTTCTTTTGTTTGGCCATGGCGGCAGCCCGTAAAATATTATTGGAGTTGCCGCTGGTGCTTATGGCTAAGAGTACATCGCCCGGTTTGCCCAGGCCTTCTATATAGCGCGAGAAAATTGCGTCATAGCCAAAATCATTAGAAACGCATGATATGTGGCTGGGGTCTGAAATGGCAATGGCCGGAAGGGCCTTGCGGTCTTCCCGATACCGTCCGGTAAGCTCTTCGGCAAAATGCATGGCATCGCAGTGAGAGCCTCCGTTTCCACAGCTAAATATTTTTCCTTCTTCCAATATAGCATCGGCCATGAGTTGTGCGGCCGTTTCTATAGCCTCAATGTTGGTTGAGTTAGAAAGAAACTGGTCCAGCACTTTGGCGGCTTCCTTTAACTCATTAACAATAAGTTCCTGATTCTCCATTTCGTGTAAGGTTCTCTAATATAGTTTAATTGGCCAATAATAAGCCAATAAATGCTTGAATTAATCTAAACTGACTGCATGTTGATCAGCTTATGATAAATGCCCTTTAAAGCAATAAGTTCCTGATGGGTTCCTTGTTCTACAATACGGCCTTTATCCATTACCACTATTTTATCGGCATGTTGAATGGTGCTTAACCTGTGAGCAATTACCAAAGACGTTCGGTTTTTCATGAGGTTGGTTAGTGCCTCTTGTACCAGCTTTTCCGATTCAGTATCGAGTGCTGAAGTAGCTTCGTCCAAAATTAGAATGGGCGGATTTTTCATAATGGCCCGGGCAATGCTAATGCGTTGCCTTTGGCCTCCTGAAAGCTTACCACCTCGTTCACCAATGCTGGTTTGGTAACCTTCGTCCAATTCCGTAATGAATTGATGGGCATTGGCAATTTTAGCGGCCTGCACAATATCTTCTTCGCGAGCATTGGGCTTAGCAAAAGCTATGTTTTTGGCCACTGAGTCGTTGAAGAGTATAGACTCCTGGGTAACAATACCCATTAGGTCTCTCAGCGAGTTAATATTTATTTCACTTACCGGCACACCATCTATGGTAATTTGCCCATCGGTTGGGTCGTAGAATCGCGGTACCAAATCGGCTAGCGTAGATTTTCCGGCTCCAGAAGAGCCCACCAGTGCCACAGTTTCCCCTTTTTTAATGGTTAGGTTGATGTTCTTAAGTACCGGCTCCTTTTCATAGGTGAAGCTCACATTGTCAAACCTGATTTCCTGGTTGAAGCTGTTGAGGATTTTGGCTTGCGGATGGTTCTGAATTTTTGGTTTTTCATCGATAAGCCTAAAAATCCTTTCTGCCGAAGCAAGGCCTCTTTGGATATTGCTGATGCTTTGAGAAATGCTTTTGGCCGGGTTAAGAATTTGGCTAAAGACTATAATATAGGTAAGGAGTTGCTCTGGCTCAAGATCGCTTTTTTCACTGAGCACGAGGTTACCGCCTACTACCAGCAAAGTAGCTACTACAATAATGCCCAAAAACTGCGATATGGGAGAGGCCAATTCGTTTTTGCGCGCCATAGACATGCTAATGCGCTTGTATTGGTGGGTTTCTTTATTAAAAAGGTCATTCACATAAGCCTTGGCATTAAAGGCTTTGATAACCCGCATGCCTCCAAAAACCTCATCCATTAGATTCACAATTCGGGCCAGAGACTCCTGGCTCATAATGGCTTTCTTTTTGAGTTTTTTTACTATTTCTGAGATCACAAAACCCATTACCGGAAAAAAGACCAGTGTGAACAGAGTAAGCTTTACAGAGGTGACAAATAAGAAGATGAGATAGACGATAATGGTGGCTGGCTCTCTAAAAAATACTTTAATGGAGCTCACCAGGGTGACTTCAATTTCCTGCACATCGTTGGTCATGCGCGACATTATGTCTCCCTTTCGTTCACCGGCAAAAAAGCCCATGTGCAAACCGGAAGTGTTCAGAAATACCTTGTCTCTAATTTTTTGGATGACCTCTGCCCTGAGGTAGCCCATAATTACATTGGAAAGGTATGTGAAGAGGTTGGACAGAAAAGCAGAGATGCCAATAACAATACTCACATAAATGAGCATACTACTTTTACCATAAGCTTCTCTCACTTCCAGAAGCTTATGGTAGAAAAGGCTTTTAACATAATTTATGCTTACCTCAAACTCTCCGACCGTTGCCAAAGCCTGCATTGCTTCTGCCCCTTTGGTATCGAAGATTACAATAAACAGCGGCTCCAGAAGAGCCAGGTTAGTAAGACTGAAAATAATAGCCAAAAGAGCCAGTACCACATACTGCGGAAAGTACCGATGGTAGGGTTTGGCAAATGAAATAATGCGTCCGTATGTACTCATGCGCTAATTGGCGGGCAAGTTAGGCAATAAATGACATTCTCAGAACTCATGTTCTCTTTGAGGCAGGTTCCAGCGCAAAGAAAGCAAGCTTATGAAGCTATTGGATGAGCGTGAGGCCAGGTCGCTGGTCTTGTTGCGGTAAATGGTTTTTAAGTCAACAAATACATTATGCAATAGCATGTAGCTTCCGGTGAGGTCTATGTAGGTTTGGTTAGTACCAATACCCTGGCCAATACGAATGTTGTTGTTTCCAATACGATCGTCCGTGTCGGCCAATACGTTTCCTCCATAGTTCATGCCATTTCCGTCTTCGCCATATTGGCTGTAAATGAGTTTTCCACTCACGTACAACCGGGGCAGGGGTTGATATCTACCCGCCAAAATAATCTCCTTAAAATTGGCTCCCAGGGGGTGCGCCAAAGGGTTTCTGTAGTTAGAGTAGCTTAAAGCCGGCCTTTCATAAGCATAGAAGTAAGGCCTGGCCACATTAAACTCTGCCTGCAGGTCCAGATTCGGTACATTGAAGGCATCTATATATTTTCCTCCCAACTGAACACCGAATTTATTTCGCCAGCTTCCTCCGGCTCTGAGCTCGCTGATCACAAACTCATCGAACACAAACTGACCATAGAATTGATATTTCTGCTTCAGATTCAGCTTAAAATCCATCCCTACCAAGGTGTTGTCCGGGCTGCCCTGGTTTTGTTCCACAGATCTGTAGAAGATAATTGGGTTGAAATAATTGATGTTGGAGCTGTCGGCCACCACCGCTTCAAAAAGTCCGATTTCAAGGTTATGAAGAATGCTTACATCAATTCTATGGGAAGCCAGAAACTTCTTGGGGTACTTGCCATCTCCCGGGTTCTGACCAGCGAAAATGATATCTTCAGTCAGCTCGGCAAACAGATTGGTGTATTTAAAAGGTCCCAGTTGGGTGGTGATTTTTCCAAAAAGCATGGGGCTGGAAAAGTCTGAGAGCATCAGAGACCTGAGTCCATTGCCCATAAAGTGCTTGTCGTAACCGGTTTGAATGTTGATGCTCTTAGTCAGATTGAAGGTGAGGTAGCCTCTGGCATGAAAGAAGTCCCAGGTCCTGGAGTTGCCTTCTCCATCTTTCCAGAAACCTTCATAAGGAAAGGCCCTCTTCTCTCGGATAAAATCATAAACGTAGTCTGGAAACCTGGCCTGAGTGGTGGTGAGCATAGAGTAGAAGCCCACTTTGCCATCTATTTCTCCCTGAATTTCAGCCCCCCTGGTATTGGTGTAGAGAATCTGATCTTCATCTCCATCTTTGCCTACTGTGAAGGTCATGGCCGGGTTAACCCTTAGAACGAAATCGTTGGTTTGGTACACATAGAAATCAGATTTCCGGTCATACATCAGGTCCCACCAGCTTTTGGGGTTCGCATTGTATTTAGATTTGGTAGTGTACCAATTATCATTCATCAAAAACTCATAGTTGAATTTGTCTTGAGCTGATAGGCCATCGTAACTGCCCTCCATTCCTAAGAGAAAATTGGAGAGTTCAACCCTTCTCAATGGTTTCAGAGTGGTTTGAATGCGGTTTTCTTTAGTGCCGAACTTGATCTGGAATCTATCTATTAGAGAATAGTAATCCCGATTGTAAGGAATAAATGTGTTTTGTGCCTGAAGGCAGAAAGCTGAAAAACCTAGAATAAGGGTAAAAAGTAGCTTTTTCATAGTCGGAAATCAGGGTGAATATAAGAGTTAGTGCGGTAAAAGCTGAAACGACAATTAATAAAGCATTACGATATTTTGACTATTTGAGAGGTTTAACGAGGTGGAAATCTAACCCTCGGTTGAATCCTTAAATCCAAAATGGGTCTGAATTGTCTTCTTCAAATTGAGTTTCTGAGTGCATAGTATCAATAAGTTTCAGTTGACTATCAGACGCTATTTTTTGTATCTCCTGAAAAACGATACGCTCTTCAAAACGGATGTGCTTTTCCAACTCTTCTTCTATCAAACTTAGGCTCTTTACAATATCATCCTCGTCTTCAAAAAGCCTAGAAAGCCTTCGGTGTTCAGAAAGGCACTTCTTTATCAGTTCATTGTCCTTTCCCAAAATAGGGAATATGTGTTCTTCTTCTGCGGCAAAGTGAGGAAGGAGATAATTGGTATAGAACCAATCGGTATGTCGCTTGATTCGTTGGGGGTCAATATCGCCTAAAAAACCTTTACGAATTTTCCAGCAAAGCATTAGACCGTGATGATGCTCCCGACTGAATGGCTGAAGTGCTTTATGGCGCTTGAGAGGTTTGCGTTCGGACATTTGGTTCTTCTTTTAGCTCAAATTTTAGGTGGTTAGTTGCTTTTCCATGGCAATGGCTTTGGGGAAAAGAATATTGTTTTCTAGGTGAATATGCAAATGAAGGTCTTCTTCGAACTCTTTCAGTAAGGCATATGTGACCATGTAGGTATTGCAGGCATCGGGTGGGGGAACATAGCTGTTGCTCAGTTTTTTGATTTGGCGAAAACGCTCCCCTTCGGTGTCATGCTCGTGCATCATGGTTTGAACTGGGTTTTCAATGGTTCCGAAGTGTGGAGGACGTTCCTTTATCTCTTCCGACTTTGAAGTCATCATTCTTCTGATAAAGGGAAAGAGTATTAGCTCCTCTTTTTTCATGTGCATGGCAAGTTCGCCAGCAGAGGCATTGAAAAGTGATTCAATGGTTGATAATTCTGGGTGTTGAGCCCCGTGCACCGACACAATTTTTGCCAAATACTGTTTGATGACGGGTAACTTTTCTTCAACATATCGATGATGTTTTTTTTCTATATAATCGCAGAGAAGGTCAATCGGCCATTGGTCATATTCAGTTTTTTCTCCTGTTGGCTGCCGATTAAGTGCCTCCAAAGCTTGTTTTAATGTGCCTTTGGAAACTTCACTTTCGTTGCAGGCATCTTTGAGGGGTCTATTTCCTCGGCAGCAAAAATCTATACCAAACGACTCAAATACTGAAGCGGTTCTGTAGTCTTCCGCTACGATTTCACCAACTGTTTTTTCAAATAGTGTTTTCATTGTTTACTCTTTTAAATAAGCTTATACCATAAATTGTGAGACACACCACCTTAATGAATTCTGCTCCCACATAGTAGAAATGAAGGTTAGAAGCGGGAGGTGTAGTGTTGTTAATATACATTTCAGCCCGTGCATCGAGAGCTGGCAACATCCAGAAGCTTTGTGTGAGCAAAATACCCAAGGCAATGGCCAGTGGCATCTGTTTAAAAGACAAGGCTCGTTTATGTTGAAGTAGCTGCCAAAGCAGCGCGACAGCAAAGACCCATTCAACCTTGTTCAGTACTCCGAAAACGAGTCGTCCTATACCAAGGCCCAGCGGCAATGTAATTCCCGGTGCCCTGAATTTGAGCCAAGCTTCCATAAAACTGATGGCGCAGACAAAGCCAACCCAGAGAAAGACTGTGATTACGGAGATGGGAGATTGTACTTTCGTATTCATAGCAAGGGTTTTGAATTTCTGGATTGATAGTATTCAATCTTGAACAGGAACATTTCGGCCATTTTTTTTGCTCGCCATTTCGCTTCTTCCGCTTTTTCTCCTTCGAAAAGTTCATCGACTGTTTTATAGAAAAGGGCGATCCATCGTTCGAAATGGCTTTGATCAACCGGCAAGCTTGAATGGGGAGAAAATGGACTACCATAATATGTATGTTCTGCCAAAAGGACAGTTTGCCAAAATCGGTACATTTTCTCTAAGTGCTCTCCCCAACGATCTCCGATCTTTTCTTCAAAGATTTCTGCTAACAGATCATCCCTTCTTACCTTATCGTAAAAGGTATCTACCAGCATTTTTATTTCGGTTATTGTTGCTATCTCCATGGCTAAAAGAAGGATTTGTACAAGTCAGGGTTCCAGAACCTGACAAGATAGAAAAGGGCAAACCCCACGAATGAAATCAGCAAAGCCCAAACCCAAGCTGGAATGGCTTTTGGAGT
>NZ_DDDQ01000179.1:0-16106 GCF_002336325.1 Roseivirga sp. UBA1976
TGTAGACCACCTGGTTAACGACCAACAAATACCCAGCGACATACCTGTTACCAGAATAGTAGATCCGTTTCTAACCCGCGATATGACCAACTATTGTATAATGGGGGTGCTTATGCATCAACGTAGTATGCAAGCACACTGGCAAAACCAACAGAAAGCAATTTGGAACAGGTTGTCTTACAGTTCATTGAAGGTAGGAGTTTTGGGCTTGGGAGAGTTGGGAGGACATTGTGCTAGCACTCTTGCACAATTGGGTTTTGAAGTTTTGGGCTACAGCAGAACACCTAAACAACTCCCTGGTGTTCAGTGTTTTAATGGTGGTGAACTCAAGCAGTTTTTAGCTCCGCTAGATGTGCTCATTAATCTTTTGCCGGTTACACCACACACCGTAGATATTTTGAACTTAGACCTTTTTGAACAGATCAAAGAAGGTGCTTTCCTTATCAATGTGGCAAGGGGAAACCATCTGGTGGAGAATGATCTGCTGCTCGCTCTCGATTCCGGCAGACTTTCCGGAGCACTGCTTGATGTATTTAGGGAAGAGCCTTTGCCTTCAGGACATCCGTTTTGGAAACATCCGAAAATCAGAATTACACCGCACGTAGCTAGTGTAACCACTCCACAGTCGGCCATGCAACTGGTTTTGGAAAATACAAAGCGTTTAATAGAAGGGAGAGATTTGCTGCACAAGGTAAATCGGGAGGCCGGTTATTAGCTTTCAGGAAGCTTTCTGAACGTTTCAATTCACATTTTCGACAGTTAATGATCAACCGTATGTATTTCATTTGCAATAGTGAAACATATATATTTCATTTACTATTGTGAAAGTAATAACTCCAGCAACAGAATATGAAATGGTCAATCAGAATTCAAAAGGTCAGTAGTTTTCTCTTTTTATTCGTTATTTCCACCACCTGCCTGGCACAGAAACACGCTTTAGATGCTTCAGACATAAAAGAATATACCCGTTACTTTACTTTAAATGATGGTTTTGAAGGAGAGGGAGCAGAGCTTATTCAAGAAGAATTAGCATCGAGTCAATTTGTTTTGTTTGGTGAACTTCACAATTCGCAGCAGTCGGCTCTTTTCTTCAATGAGCTGCTGAAGATTGCAGCAAAGCACCGTTACAATACGCTGATAGCTGAAGTAGGGCCGTTTACCGCAGAAGTTTTAATGAAATTGTCTGAAGTACCTGAAGAGACTACAGGCAATCTTAGGCAACTCTACCAACGGTACAATAGCAAGAATAACAGATATCCGATCCCCTTTTTCAAAGGAAAGGAAGATGCGACTTTTCTGACAACTGCCAGAAAATTGAATTTCGATATATGGGGAATAGATCAGGAATTTGCACTTGCCTTTCCTATGCTTTTCGACCAATTGGCAGGTCTCTATACTGGTGCAGATAAAGTAACTATCAATAATGCTCTGGAGGACTCTAAAAAGGCCTGGAACAAAATCAGTGAAAAGCATCGAAGTTGTGAGTCTTTAGAAAACGCCACAATAGCAGGCTTTTTCAGTTTGTTCAGTTCTAGTAATGCCAAGGCACAGGAGTTGATTACGGCCATTAGAAAGTCCTGGCAAATCTATTGTCATCACGAAAATGGCGAGTATGGAAAAAACAATACCACACGAATCGCCTATATGAAAGAAAACCTTGAAAGGAAGTTGGAAGAAGCCCGGCAAGGAGACCAATATCCGAAGGTGCTTATAAAAATGGGCAGCTACCATACTACAAAAGTTAAAAGTCCAATCGGTTATAAAGATGTTGGTCACTGGGTAGATAGTCTGGCCAGTGAATTAGGTTCAAAATCAATGCATATCAGGTTTATGAGGCGTTATTGGCAAGGTAAAGACCAATTTAAATCGAAAAGCTACGCACCTGTTCAACTCTTTATGACTGTTGGCTTGCCAGATCAGTGGGCGCTTATAGACTTGAGGCCGATCAGAAGAAAAATAGCATCGGGTATCTGGACAGCAAAGCAATCTGAAATAAACGAAATATTTAACCATGATTTAATGCTCATTGCCCCAAAAGATCAATGGGTTGAAAACAACTTTTAATATGACCAGAACAAATATTGGTGAGTTTGAAGAAGTGGTGCTGCTTATAGTGGCCATACTTCATGAAAATGCCTATGGTGTCAGTGTGATGGAAGAAATTGAAAACCAAACAGGCCGAAAGATCAATATCTCTGCGGTACATTCGGCTCTGGATAGGCTGGAGTCGAAGGGCTTTCTCAAATCTGAAGCTGGAGGTGCAACGGCAGAAAGAGGAGGAAGGAGAAAGCGCTTTTTCAGAATTACGGTAGCGGGTCAGCAGACCCTTGATGCCATCCGCGAGCAGCGAAATCGTCTGCACGATCAAATACCAAATCTAGGTCTAAAGTATGTCGGCATTTAAACAGGAACCACCTCAGTGGGCTTTACGACTACTGCGGTTTTATTGTAAGCCAAGAGCGTTGGAAATTATAGAAGGAGATGCCTATGAGCTTTTTTATAAGCGGGCTGCCACCGAAGGTCTAAAGGCAGCCAGGCGAAAGTTTTCGTGGGACGTGTTCAGGTTTTTTCGCTTTCGCTACATCAAAGGTCTGGAAGATTTTAACTCATTAAACAACATTGCTATGTTCAAAAACTATCTCAAAATATCGATCAGAAGCTTGCTTAAGCAAAAGTTTTACAGCTTCATTAACATCAGTGGACTGGCTCTTGGTCTTGCCGCTTGTTTGCTCATTGTACTCTACATAAGCCACGAACTCAGCTACGACAAGTATCATAAAGACATAGACCGAGTGTATAGAGTGGCCAATGGCCAATCGGGCAATTGGACACCCGCCAGGCTGGGCGCACAAATGAAGGCCGATTTTCCGGAGGTTGAAGAAGTGGCCCGTATCAATGGGCCTTTTAGCCAAACATTTAAGGTTGGTGACAAAATTTTCAAGGAGGAGAGAGGTTTTAGTGCCGACTCCACTTTCCATAAAATATTCACCGTGGAGTTTGTTGAAGGCCGTGCTGAAGGTGCCTTGAGCAAACCGAACACAATAGTGCTTACTCAGTCGTTAGCCAACAAGTTTTTTGACTACGGACAAGCTTTGGGTCAGGTAATTTATATTGATGGTGAAGCAACAATGGTTACGGGAGTGGTGGCCGATCCGCCAAAGAATACCCACTTCTATTACAATTACATATTGAGCTACCCACATGATTTTTGGGTAACCGTGGGTAACTGGACGGGTAATGCCTTTTTTACCTATGCCAAGCTAACCGAGCAAGCTACTCCAGAACAGGTACATGCCAAAATTCCCGATTTTGTCAGAGAGCATGTGGGACCTGCGCTAATCAAGTACTCAGGTCATGCAACCTATGATGATTTTCTGGCTGCAGGGGGAAAGAAGTCATTTACTTTTATTCCCATGAAGGATATGCACTTGCATTATCCTCATTTGGCTCTCGGGTCTAGTGGCAGCATAGACAATGTGTATATATTTTCAGCGGTGGCCTTGTTTATACTGCTTATTGCCTGCATTAATTTTATGAATTTGAGTACGGCACGGTCGGCCATGAGAAGCAAAGAAGTGGGCATGCGCAAGGTATTGGGCTCATTGCGCGGACAGCTCGTAGGTTAGTTTATGACCGAATCCGTTTTGGTTTGCCTCCTTTCATCGGTTTTGGCTTTACTCATTGCTTCTCTGGGGCTTGATGGTTTCAACCAACTGGCCAACAGAGACTTTGAACATGCTCAACTTTTCGAGGTAGCCACGCTGGCTAAACTGTTTGCCCTTATGATTGTGGTTGGACTCATGGCCGGTTCTTACCCGGCCCTGGTTTTGTCTTCTTTTCAACCCATTAAGGCCCTTAAAGGTGAGGCACAGGCCCGTGGTAAGGGTGGTGTTTTGCTTCGAAAAGGTCTGGTGGCATTTCAGTTTGCCATCTCCATATTCCTAATGGTGAGCACGGTGGTTGTGTTTTCACAGTTGCAGTTTCTCAAAAAACAAGACCTGGGGTTTGATGCCGAACAAGTACTTGTGGTTAAGAATGTATCCAGGCTTGGAGAGAAGGCTCAGGTAATGACTCAGCGTTTGGAGCAGGTGCCAACGGTACAATCCGTAAGCCTTTCCAGTCAATATCCCTCCGAATGGATTTCCGATTGGGGCTATCAGACCCTGGAAGATAATCCGAGAAGCTACAGTTTCATTAATATGTTTGCTACGGCCGGTTTTCTGGAAACCATGAACATAGAGTTGCTCAAAGGCCGCAATTTTAACCGACAATTAGTGTCAGATACCTCTAATATACTCATCAATGAGGCGGCTGCCCGGTGGCTGGGATGGGAAGACCCCATTGGAAAAAAGCTTTCCCGAGGTAATGGCGAAGACTACACTATAATTGGTGTGATGAAGGATTTTAATTTCAACAGTCTCAAGCGTGGAATCAGTCCCTTTGTGCTTAGACTGATGACAGACGATGGGCATGCCGAAGGAGGCTGGTATGCAGGCAACTACCTTGCCCTAAAGGTTTCGGGTAACTTCCAGGAAACGGTGAGTTCAGTAGAAGATATTTGGAAAGAAACCATTGCCGATGAGCCCTTTGAATATGTCTTTTTAGACGACTCTTTCAATGCACTGTATGAAGAAGAAGAAAGGTTTGGACAATTGTTTACAGCTTCTTCGGGGCTGGCCATAGCCATCGCTTGTCTGGGTTTGTTTGCCTTGGCAGCATTTACTCTTCAGCGTAGGTTCAAGGAAATTGCCGTACGGAAGGTTTTGGGAGCTTCAGTAAAAAGCCTGACGCTTATGGTGATCCGTAATTTTACTTTTCTGGTGTTTATTGGGGCTGTAATAGCCATTCCTACGGCTTATTTAGTAATGAAAGGCTGGTTGGCGGATTTTGCCTATCAAATGAACCTTAACAATCCTCTTATTTGGCTGTTGCCGGCTCTTTTTGTAGCAGTAATTGCATGGCTGACGGTTGGTTTTCGGTCCGTGAAAACCGCCATGAGCAATCCGGTAAAGGCACTACGCAGCGAATAGTCGGTAATGGAAAAGAGACTGTTATGACCCTTGACTCTGCTCCGCCATTACGGGTACGATGCAGTTCGCTTCATAACAGTCTCTTTAAATAATTCTTAGTGGTTTTCTAGTTTTCGCCCGGAGGAGTGATCATAATATGCGCTCTGTAAAGCCCGGGAAACATTACCCACGGATGCCCTTTACCGTTGGGGCTAATGGGCAGTCCGGTCGATTCAGCTGTGGCCAATGGGGTATATATAACGTACCGAAACTGACCGCCTTCAAGGCTATTCGTTTCCGGATTGTAGCGCGCATTCTCTCCATAGTAAATGGCCAAGGTAGATCCGTAGTTTGGCTTCTGAAGGCTTCCGTTTTTCATTTCATCTTCTCGGATCTGTAAAATTTCTCCCCGGTTTTTGCCTTCGGCCCGCAAGGCTCTGCCTCGGGCCATAAAAGGCTCCACATCTACAGGGTAACTCACCACCTCAAAGCCGGGACTATTGGGGTCGTCTGCCCGAACAATGAAATTGTTGGTTCCTTTTCTTAGGGTTATCATTTCGCCTTTTTCGTTAAAGCCATAAACATGGGCTCCATCTCTTACGGCTGCCGGGGCAGCTAAAACAGCCGATTTAATCTGATCTTCTTTGCTCATTTGCTGTGCCGCAAGGCTGCCCGACATTATGGCAAAGAAGCTGGCTAGTAAAATTTTCTTCATTTGGGTTGTGTTGGTTAAGTGTTGGTTGTAGCTATTCATTGCTACGCATATCTAAAGGTAGCCAATAGCTTACACACTTTGCATACGGTGAGTGGTGCGAGTGGTTTAAGCTTTTCTTCTAAGTACCTTGGTCTTGGTAAAATTGCTAAAGTCTTTAAAACCCTCTTTAGTAAAAACTGACTTTATCACCTTCCATCGTGTTAAGGGTTCTTGTTTGGGTTTTTCTGCAGAAGGAGTTGGTGCAGAGGGCCTTTCCATAGGCTTACCGGTGCCAGGCGAATAACCCACCAATTCGTTTGACCTGTTAAAACTCTTTTTAGACCTTTCTATATAACCTAATTTTTCTTCAATAAGCCCTTTGTTGTTTAAGGTTATGGCATCGTCAGGGTCAAGCTCCAAAGCCTTTTCATAATCGGCTAAGGCTTCCTTGCTTTGCCCAATACGATCTTTGAAAAAAGCTCTGGAAGACCAGCGATAAGGGTTTTGTGGTTCTAGTTTCAGGGCCAAATCGAATTGAGTCAGAGCCTCATCGTTTCGGTTGTTAAGGTGCAGAGCTACTGCAAAATCACTAATGAAGGTGGCATTTTCCGGATGCAGTTCAACGAGTCGTTTAAAGTCGGAGAGGGCCTCAGTCAATTGTTCGTTTTTAGAAAGTGCGCGAGCACGATTGTATAGTGCAGCGGCATGATTAGGGTTCTGGTTTAAGGCCTGATTGAACAATTCAATGCCTTTTTTGAAATCATTTGATCGGCAGGCTTCAATTCCTTTCTCAACTATCGATTCGATCATTTTTGGGGCTTTTTGCAAATATAAACACCTCATAAAAGTCTTGGTTCGATTTCCCTTGAAAATAGAATGGAGGTTGTATATTTGACTTCTGATCATGGCAGTGACTCCCGACCAGATTTTAAGCGATTTGAAAGCCGGAAAATATGCTCCGGTTTATTTTTTACAGGGGGAAGAACCCTACTATATCGATCAGATATCTGATTACATCGAAGACCATTGTTTGGCCGAAGCCGAAAAAGGCTTCAATCAAACCATTATGTATGGAAAAGATGTGGCTATGAGCCAGGTGCTTACAGCGGCAAGGCGTTTTCCTATGATGGCCGAACGACAGGTGGTGATTGTTAAAGAAGCCAAGGATATTCAGGATATTAACAAAGAGGAAGGGCAGAGCCTGCTCATAAATTATCTCGATAACCCTGTGCCGAGTACCGTCCTTGTGTTTGCTCATAAACACAAAAAAGTGGATGGGCGAAAACCTCTGGCAAAGGCTCTTTCTAAAAAGGCTTTGCTGCTCACCACTACCAAGTTGCGAGACTACGAGGTGCCTAAATGGATTGAGGGCTTTGCCAAAGAAAAGGGTTTCAATATTGGTTATCAGTCGGTGCAAATGCTGGCCGAATACCTGGGCAATAATCTGGAGCGTCTTAGCAACGAAGTCAACAAAATTGCTATTAATTTAAAGCCGGGAGAGGAAATAACTCCGGCCCACATTCAAAAGTATGTGGGTATCAATAAAGACTACAATGTGTTTGAGCTCCAAAAAGCTATCTCTACTGGCGATGTGCTTAAGGCCAACCGCATTGTGAATTATTTTTCAGCCAATATCAGGGCTAATTCCATTATTCCAATGATAGCCGTGTTATACAGCTATTATACCAAGCTATTGCTGCTTCATAGTGCCAAAGATAAATCGGACAGTGGCCTTGCACGTGCCATGGGGCTTCCTCCTTTTGTGGTAAAGGAGTATAAAGTAGCGGCCAACAGGTATCCTCTTCAGAAAGTAATGCAATGTATTTCGCACCTGAGAGAGGCAGACCTTAGGTCTAAAGGAGTAGACTCCGGCTCTATGCCCGAAGAGGAGATTTTAAGAGAATTGGTGTTCAAACTTATGCATTGAATTGTTCTATGGAGCGCAACAATATTCAACCAACAAAAGAGTTTAGGAATAAAGTGAGCAAATACAAATTGATGAGGAACGTACTAACGCTTGTTACCATCAGCCTTGTAACGCTCGGGTCATTAAAAGCTCAAAGTACTTTACACCAAAACAGCGACAACAAATACTATCGGTTTGGACTGGAGTTGCTGGATAAGGAAAAGTACAGTGCTGCCCGTGAGCAGTTCGAAAGGTATTTATTGGTAGGATCTGATGAAATTAAAAAGGCCGATGCAGAGTACTATGTCGCCCTTTGTGCCCTAAACCTGAACAATGCAGATGGGCCGCAGCTTATTTCTGAGTTTGTAAAGAAACGGCCCAGCCACCCAAAAGCTTCCAAAGCCTACTACAATTTGGGGGTAAATGCTTTTAAGGTAAAAGATTACCAAACCGCTAATAAATATCTCAAACTGGCCAATCTGAATGCACTCAACGATCAGGAGAGAGCAGAGACTTATTTTAAAATTGCCTATTCAGCCTTTAGCCTCAATCGAAAAGAAGAATCCATAGAATACTTCGATTTGGCCAAGCGTGAAAACGGAGATTTTCAGGCCGATGCGAACTACTATTCGGGCTTTCTGGCTTATGCCGATGCGGAATACGATAAGGCCATTGTAGACCTTCGTAAGGCTGAAGAAAGTGAAAAGTATAAGTATCGTGTACCGATTATGATCACCAGCTCATACTTTAAGCAAAAGCGATACGGAGAAGTACTGGCCTATGTGGGTAAGTTTAAAAATGTAGACGAGGAGCGCAAGCGAATGGATTACCTCTATCAACTGTATCAGTTGGCAGGAGAGTCGGCATTTGCTGAAGCCCGCTATGATGAAGCTTTGGAATTTTATGGCTTATACCGCAAGCTGGCAGCTCAAAGCATTAGTAATGAAACACTCTATCGCATAGCCTATGCCAACTTTGCTGTGGGCAATGCCGAACCGGCCATTGAAGACTTTAAGCGGGTGGCTTTAAAAGAAGACACTCTTGCGCAATACGCCTCATATTATCTGGGGCAGCTTTACGTAGAACAGAGCAACTATGTATTTGCCACTTCTGCGTTCGACAAAGCCAGCAAACTACCTTTCAATAAGGAAATTCAGGAAGAATCGGCCTTCAATGTGGCCAAAGTCAATTTCGAATCGAAAAATTATTCTCAGGCTATTACCTCTCTTGACCGATTCATCAATCAATATCCTACCTCACAATACATTCCTGAAGCCAACAACCTTTTGTCTGAGGCTTTTCTGAATACAAGCGATTTTACCCGGGCCATAACCTTTATTGAACGCATTAAGAACAAGAGCCCTAGAATTCAGGCTGCATACCAGAAAGTGACTTTTTATAAAGGAACAGAGTACTTCAACAGTGCCAACTACACCAATGCAGTGCAATTATTCGATAAGTCTTTGACTTACCGAATAGATAGTGATTTGGAAACTGCTGCTCTATTTTGGAAGGCAGAAGCCCTGGCCACTGCTCGAAACTATACCAATGCCATAGACGCTTACCAGCAAGTATTCAGAACCCGTAACCGAGACTCTGAATATTACTTAAAGGCCAACTATGGTATTGCGTATGCCTATTACAATACGCGCGACTACCCCAATGCCCGTATCTATTTTAAGCGCTATGTAGATGCCCTGGAAGGCGCACAAAGCAAATTGAACTATGATGATGCACTTTTAAGGTTGGCCGATTGCTACTACGTAGATAAGGCTTATGCCACGGCCATATCGTACTACCAGAAAGCCATAGATACCAACAACCCGAACATTGACTATGCCTATTTCCAAAAAGGAGTGGTTAAAGATTTTCAGGATAAGAGCGATGAGGCCATAGAAGCTCTTGATGTAGTGATCAACAGGTATAGCCGTTCCAGATACTACGATGACGCCATTTATAAGAAGGCGCAAATTCAACTGGAAAACAGGGAGTATAGGGCTTCCATTCAAGGATTCAGCCGCATAATCGATCGGTTGGAGCAAAGCCCCTTTATTCCCTATGCCTATGAAAGCAGGGCTTTGGCATACTTCAACCTAAATGAATTGGAAAAGGCAGAGGAAGACTATAAAACCATATTGGATAAGTACGTTACCAGTAGAGTGGCCAACTCCGCACTTTTGGGCTTGCAGAATACCCTTAAACTCAACGATAAAGTATTGGAGTTCGATCAGTACCTGGCCAAATACAAAAGTGCAAACCCAGACAATCAGGCTCTTGAAAACATAGAGCTGGAGTCTGCCAAAAACCTGTATTTCGGTCAGCAATACAATGCTGCTATTGGAGCGTTTGAAGACTATGAAAAGAATTATGCAGGAAGCCCGCTAAGGCATCAGGCTAAGTTTTATAGGGCCGAGTCTTACTACCGCCTTAACAACACTGATAAAGCACTGGAATTGTATTACGAGTTGGATCGCGAAGCCCAGGTGACTGACATAGATGTGGTTTTCCAAAGAATAGGAGAGCTGCAATTGAAAGCCGGAGACTTTGGCGAAGCGGCCAATTACTACAGTAAACTGGAGAAAATAGCCATTTCCAAGCGTCAGGAAAACGATGCGTGGGCGGGGCTTTTGGAGGCCCATTTCAATTTGGGACAATACGACCAGATGAGAACCTATGCCCGAAACATTATAACCAAAGGCAACATTAGTCAAGACCAGGTCAATAAAGCTCAGTTATACCTGGCTAAGGCCTCCTATATTGAGGGTAACTTTAATGTAGCCATCGATGAACTTCTCTCCACCATTAATACTGCTAAGAATAAGTATGGGGCAGAAGCCCAGTTTTTACTCGGCAAAATTTTCTATCAGCAAGGGCAATACCAACAGTCTTTGACTACTCTTTTTGAGTTTAATGAGAATTTTTCCGATCACGAAGAATGGCTGGGTAAGGCCTTTTTGTTAATTGCCGATAACTACATTGCCCTCAATGAGTTATTCCAGGCCAAGGCCACCGTAAACTCCATCATTGAATATTCCGAAGTGGTTGAAGTGGTAGAAGAGGCCAGAAAAAAATTAAGTGAAATAGAAAAGATGGAAGAAGCCTTGCGCCAGAAAGAAATAAAAGGCGATAGCACTCGAATGGACTCAACTCAGGTGAAGAAAGGAGGCAACAATGAATAAGCTAATTAAAGCGACATGGGTTGCAGGCTTTTTGTGCCTGGCTTTGCCTGCAGTTGCTCAACAAGGACAGGGCAGCCAACTGGAAGAAGCAGAGATTGTTATTCGGAAAGATCGAAGAATTACTTTGCCACCGGCCACACGGAATTTCGAGAAAATACCTCAATTGCCGGTTAGTGAAACTGATACCAAGCAAGAGTATACTTTCAAGCGTTTCAGTTACAGGCTGAGCCCCTTAGAACCGACTTTCAGAACCGTAAATTTTCAGGGTAATGAGCGCATTTCTGAGCTCACCAGCAACTTCTTAAAACTAGGCTATGGCAATTATCAAACGCCTTATTTAGAAGGTTATCTGGGGTCTAAGCGTCAGGAGTCTTATCTGTTTAATCTGTACGTGAGACACCTGTCATCTAAAAACGGTCCAGTATTCGATGAAAACTCAGGGGAAGGAAGAACTGAGGCCGCCATTGGAGCCAAGTACTTTAGCAATGTAAACAAGGTGTCTGGCTCAATGAACTATAGCAATCATAAGGTTCATTTTTATGGTTATAATCCGGTGTTGAACTATGAAGCCGGTCAAATAGAGCAGAAATTTACTCGCTTCTCTACCAACGTGCTTATAGAGAATGCCAACAAAGAGCAGAATTTCGACTATCACTTTAAAACCGACTGGATTTTCTTTAAAGACAACTTCGATGCACGTGAAAACAAGTTTAACTTCGATGTAGGTGGCTTTTATATTATAAATGACGACCTACGATTGAGTGCCGACTTATTGGCCACACTCTCCAAACGTCAGGATTTGCAGGAAGACAACCGTAGTTACCTCAACTTCAGGCCCAGAGTCAACTATCAAACCAATGGCTTTACCTTCAAAGCCGGGTTCAATCTGGCCGGAGACAATGGCTACAACAAGGGATTGCAGTTCTACCCAACCATTAAAGCCGATTATGCGCTTAGTTCGGGTTTTAGAATTTATGCCGGAATCGATGGCGATATTGAGTTTAACTCTGTAGAATCTTCAGTTAATGAGAATCCGTTTCTCATGGCCAATTTCGACCTGAGAAATACTGAAAAGAAGAGTGAGTATTTTGGAGGTCTGGACTTTGAGCTTTTTGAAGGATTTACCCTTAGCTCGGGATTTAGCTACGCCTCGCTCAACAACCTCCAGTTTTTTACCAACGGATCGGATTCCACACGTTTTGAGATTCTCTATGAAGATGGAACCACCCGAAGACTCAATGTATTTTCGGCCATTAATTTTGAGAACACAGGAAAAGTGAGAAGCTCGCTTCGCTTTGATTATTTTAATTACGCATTGGCCAGCTTAGAGGAAGCCTGGCATAAGCCCAATTTTAAAACAGCCTTCAATACTACCATTTTCCCAATTAAGAAGCTCACAGTCACCACAGACCTTTATTACTTGGCAGGACTAATGGCTTTGAACAGGGAAACGGCCCAGACTTTTGAGCTCGATGATATAATTGACCTGAATTTGGGTGGAAGGTATGAGATAAATGAACGATTTGGCGTATTTTTGCAGATAAACAACCTGTTCGGCAAAGAATACGAGAGGTATCTCAACTATCCATCGCGTGGTATTCAATTCTTAGGTGGATTATCAGTGGCTTTCTAGTCTTACTCTCTGCCCGTTTTTGTATAGCCTTTATTTTACTAATTTGTAAATTCATCTTTCAACCGAATTCAAATGGCAGCAAAAAAGAAAAGCGACTCATCTAAAGAAGAAGATAAAGCAAAAAAAACCGGAAGGAAACGAGGTGCTAAGCCATCGTCCAAGCCCAAAAAAGAAGAAACTTCTAAAGAACCGGAGGTTACAGACGATGACTTTGGCTTAGACGATATTGAACTTGAGCCAGTAGATGAAACTTCTGATGAGCCGGTAGCCACCGGTTTGGTAGAAGACCCTGTGGCCGATATTGAGCCGGAGGAAGAGTCGGTAGAACCTACCAAAGAACCGGAGCCAACTGAGGAAACCAAAAAAGAAGAACCCGAACCCTTTGTGTTCAACACTGATGAGAAAGAAGCCAAGCCTCAGGAAAACGCTTCTGAGCCAAGCTCAAAAGCAGGGAAGGAGGAGAAGAAGGAAAATAACAACGGTATTATTGTCCTCATTGTCATCCTAATACTGGTAATAGCTGCTGCCGCCTATTACTTTTTGGTATTTAAGAAAAAGAATGTGGAGCTAGAGCCTGTGAAGACCGAACAGCCTCAAAATACACCGCCACAACAGGAGCCCGAGCCAGAGCCTGAACCAGAGCCAGAGCCGGTAAAACCAAAAGCAGAACTATTCACAATTTCAGCGCCTGAAGGCCGTTTCTATGTTGTGGTCGGAAGTTTTTATGACGAAGATCTTGCGGAAGATAAAGCCAAAGCTATAGTGGCCTCAGGAACAAGTGCTTACTTACTCAACCCTACAGGTCAACTTAAATTTCATAGAGTAGGAATAGCACAGTCTGCAACTATGGCTGAAGCCGAACAAAAGAGAACAGAGTTAGTATCAACTTTCGGAGAAAATATCTGGGTACTGAAATATTAAAATGGTGATGTTATTGCAACAACTAGCCGCTGGAGATACTACATCTGTTGGCGGAGGAGAAGATAGTGTTCTTTTCTTTTTTGAATTATTGTTAAAGGGTGGTTTTTGGCTCATACCACTAGTCATTCTTTGGTTCATGGCCATTTACATTTTCTTTGAACGGTTAAGAAACCTCAACAGGGCCTCCAAAACTCCTTTTGAGTTCATGGATAAAATAAAAGACCTGGTAGTAAATGGCGATGTGAACGGTGCCAAGTTGCTTTGTGCACAGACCGATTCGCCCATAGCCAAAATGATTGAAAAAGGAATTCATAGAATTGGGTCACCTTTAAAAACCATCGAAGCCTCCATAGAAAATGTGGGTAAAATAGAAGTGTACAAGCTTGAGAAGAACCTCTCGCTGCTGGCAACCATTTCTGGTGCTGCTCCTATGATAGGTTTTTTGGGTACTGTTTCCGGTATGATTCAGGCCTTTATAGCCATAGCGCAAGAAGAAGGTTCTGTGAGTCCTAAGTTACTTTCTACAGGTATTTATGAAGCCATGGTGACCACAGCAGCTGGTTTGGTGGTAGGTATTATTGCTTATTTGGGCTACAATTACCTTGTTTCTAAGGTACAGAAAGCCATTCACTACATGGAGTACACTTCCATAGATTTTATTGACTTGCTACAAGAGCCCCAGTAATATGGATATAAAGTCAAAACATAAAGTAGAGTCGTCTTTTAGCATGTCTTCAATGACAGATATTGTTTTTCTGTTATTGATTTTCTTCATGCTCACAGCCTCCTTTATTACACCCTCTGGCTTGCCGGTGAATTTGCCTACAGCAGCATCTTCCACCATATCCATGCAGAAGAACAGTTTAACCATTAGTGCCGATTTACGTTACTTTCTGAACGATCAGGAGGTAACTCCTGAAACACTAGAACGAGAACTTATGCGTTTAACAGGAGGGCAGGAAGGAACCCTAAGTTTGAATATTGATGCAGCGGTACCTACCGGACACACAGCAAGAGTAGCCGGCATTGCTGCAAAGCTCAAGCAAAAAACCGTGTTGGTAACACGACCTGAATAATAGAGTCATGTCAGATCAGGAAAAAAAAGACAAACGATTTAGCATAGTAGTGTCGGCTATTATTCATAGCTCGTTGATAGCACTATTCCTGATTTTAGTGGCTTGGAGGGCTCCCGATCCACCGCTTCCTGAATATGGTATAGAATTGAATTTGGGTTTTCAAGAAGCAGGTAGTGGCGATATAGAACGCAACAACAAGGCTGAAATTGAAGAAACCGAAAATGATACTCCTCCCGATGCTGAGTCAGATACTGATAACTCTGAAACCGAAGAAACCGAGCAGCAGGTAGAGCAGAAGACCGAAAAAGCAGAAGTAAAGCAAACTCCTCAAGAGCAACCCAAGACTACACCGGTAACAGAAAAGCCCAAAGAGGCTCCCCCCGTAGAACAAACTGTTAAAGAAACAGTAACCAGTCCGGAAAAGTCTGAAGTTAAGGTTGAAGAGAAAACCACACCTGTAACCGAAACTAAAAAGGAAACCACAACGCCTCCAAAGCAGGAAGAAACCAAGAAGGAGGAGGTGAAACCAAAAGTTGAGGAGAAAAAAGAAGAACCAAAGCCCAAGCCTGTCATCGATAACAGGGCGCTAATGGGGGGTAAAAAGACTAACACTGATAGTAAGGAAAAGGCCTCTAACAACCAGGGTACGCAAACAGACACCCGTGGTAATATGGGGGATCCTAAAGGAAAAACGAATACCAAGGGAACAGATCCGGGAGGTGCCGACTTAGGAGTTAGCTACAGCCTTGATGGTTGGAAGTGGCAAAGCCCTCCGGCAGAAAAGGACGACTCACAAATAGACGGGGTCATTAAGTTCTCCATTGTGGTGGACGACAGAGGAAAAGTATTGAGGGCCACCATTATTCCGGGAACCACCATTAGTGATAACACCGTGGTAGATTTTTACCGTAAACAAGTACTTAACCTCAAGTTTATTCAAACGGATATGTCAAAAGCACCCGCCCCAACTTTTAAAGGCGAGGTTACCTTTGTAATCAAAACCAATTAAGGTCTTCTGCGAATGGTTCCTGAGCCACTTATTCGCTGTTCTACCTCAGGATTCCCCTTGTAGAGAATGTCACCGGAACCGGAAATCACAGCGTTCAGATATTCCGTAACGGCTACTTCAATATCGCCCGAACCGGAGACCCTTAATTCAGCACGTTGGGCTTCCAAATCGAATCCGTTAAACTGGCCCGACCCATTAATGCTGACGACTAATGACTCTGTAAGTCCGCAAGCATAGACATCGCCCGAACCATTAATCTCGAAAGTCAGCTCATCAGACCCCAGGCAATCTTCCACCAGAATATCACCCGCCCCATTGAGAAAGAAACCTGAAATTTGAGGCGCACTTATGTATATATGGAGCATTTCGGCTCTACGAATATTGGTGTTCGCGATGGTTTCCAGCTTCAGTTTCTGATTCTCGACCCTTACCTCAATTAGGTCGTGAAGGTTTTCATTGGTTCGAATGCGAACCGTATGTTCATTGTCTTTTCGAACATAAAGCCTGGCCGGAAGCTGTAGATATATGGCCTGGAAAGAGTCTACAGAATGCTCCATTTCAATCACCGGCCCTCGCCCGGCAATACTTTGCTCATCGCAACCACTAAGGGCCGAAATGAGCACAACTAGCAATAAATAGATGGTTAACTGTTTTTTCATTTTGAGTTTATGACATTTAA
>NZ_DDDQ01000075.1:0-4561 GCF_002336325.1 Roseivirga sp. UBA1976
AATCTTGCCTCCATTTGTGTCTTCACAAATGGCTGTTAAAAGACGCTGTGAGGGCACAGCTTGTGGCTAGTATACTGGATCTAACGAATGTGATCTAAATGAATAACCCTATAATATTATAAACCTCAAGACCTAAAAGATAAAAAGGGGTAGCCATTGTAAAGTAGCTACCCCTTTTTTGGAATGGGTTGGTGTGCAACCTATTGAAGTTGTTCAACCTTATATCCTTTTGCTTTTAGCATGTTTAAAAGGCCATCTGGACCATGCAGATGAAGTGCACCGACAATTACGAATTCAATTAATTCATCATTTATAAACCCTTCAATCTGGGGTATCCAATTATTATTCCTATCCACCATGATGGATTTGTATATATCCGGATACTCATTCTTCATTTCGGTTAACTGAGTAATCATCAGGTCTGAGGAGCCATTTCTCCAGTTTTCCGTCATTTCATCCATCGCAGACTCCATATCGTCCATGTCCTCTAAAGAATAGTTAACAAAACTATCTTCGCTTCCTTCGCCCATGCTAGTGAGTATATCAAGTTGCTCCTCAACAGTTTCTAAAAACCCCAAAGTCTTTTCATGCTCCTTAGCTTTCTTATGAAAATGTTGGTCAACACCATCTGCGGTAACGCCCATTTGTTGGAGCTTGATTCCGGACATGGTTACTATAACCATAGAAGGCTTAAACCTGGAAAGAGAAGCCAGCGGAATTGACAGTTTACTACACTCCTGTTCCAACTTTTTATAGACCTCCTCACTCAAAACATCTTTCAGAGTTTTATTATCAGGTATCATGGCCTTAGAAAGCAAAACTTGAGCAATCTGAGGATCATTTAACTTGTCAATATCCGTCTCAAAGACAACCTTCTGGGACTTATTAAAAGCAATATCAAACTCTTTTGGAAGCGGGTAATCCGACTCTTTTAGCAAATGGATAGAACCTGCAAGGTAAATTTCATTTTCCCCTGAACTAACTCTCCAAACCGAGGTTTGAGCCTGAGCCTTAGTTAAAACGAAAAACAGTAAAAATAGAGTGAACAACTGCTTCATGGTCTGACTTTAATTGTGATGCATTATAGTAAGCTTTCACAAGAACCGTTCTCCCTTCTGGCTAAAAGTCATGATTCATTTAAATAATTGCTTAAACGGTTTTACGAATTTTTACTTGTATTCAATCTTTTTTTAATTTTTTCCCTCAAATTAAACTTCTGATTTTCAGTAACTTAACTTTTTTTATATATAGAGAAGTAATTTGACCTCCGATTTACAGACACTTGCAAATTTAAAATCTCTTTTTCTACCTTTGTGCCACACAAGAAATGAAAGCACTATTATCACATATCAGCAGTATACAACCAATGGAAACATTGGGTTACAATGATTGTGATGTGCTACGGTTCCGGAATATAAGTTAAGCTTAAGTATAAAGACACTTAGAAACCCGGGCCAATTGGTTCGGGTTTTTTGTTTAAATGAATTTGAAAATGCAAAAGAACAGTATACGCTTAGAGGTTACATGGCTATCACCGGCAGCCTATCCAAATCACAGTGATTTTGGCCTGGGTGAAATATGTCTTTTGCAAAATAAGATCGGGAAGAATATGACTTGACAATTCCGTATACACGGCATTGAAAAGCCCGGTCTGCATAAGGCCGGGCTTTTTTTATTGTCGGGATAGCCAAGTGGCAAGGCTTCAGTCTGCAAAACTGACATCACCGGTTCGAATCCGGTTCCCGACTCAAAACGGCCCATAGCTCAACAGGTCAGAGTGCCAGTCTTATAAGCTGGTGGTTCGGGGTTCAAGTCCCCGTGGGCCGACAAATGATACCGTAGTTCAGTGGCAGTAATAGATCACTGATGATGAAGACTCCCCTTCCTCTTTCCCCTTACCAAGGGGAAATGTCCGCAGGACAAAGGGGTCAAGAAGCTAAAGGAGAGGCAGAACGAGCGTCTCCTCAACTTGGAGAGAGCCTGCCTGCCGCAGGCAGGGTTAAAGCCCTCAAGCAGTCTTTCGTTCGGACTGTGATGTTTGAAAAAGCTCCAATGCAAATAGCAGGTCGTTGAACCGGAATATTGGTTGAGTGCCAATTGGAAGGAACAATGACCTCAATGGAAATGCGATAACGAAGGAGAGTTATGCTGGTCTGTAAAACCAGTGCCTCAGGCTGAGTAGGTTCGAATCCTACCATTTCCACAAGACTTCAATGAAGTCTCATTGAAGCGATGGTCGCTTCAATCCATGTTTAACAATAAATGAATAGGCCATGACTGCTTATGCATTAGAGAATTACATTTTAGATGCAGAAAGTGCCTTCGAGAGACAGGAATGGCTTGAAGGCGAAAGTTATCTGCTGGCGGCTCTGGTTGAAGAGCCATGTTTCGGTAAGGCTCACAACCACTTAGGCTGGTTGTACCTGAACCATTTGCGAGACTTAGAAAAGGCCGAAAGGCACTTGAAGTTGGCTATGAAATATTCACCAAACTACAGTGCGGTGTACATTCACATGACCCACTTCCTTTTCGATGCAAAGCGTTTTGAAGAACAGCGAAACATTCTGGAAAAAGCTAAAACTATTCCAGGAGTAGACTTTGCCTTTATCTACAACGAGTTAGGCAGGATTGAAGAGGTCCACGGAAAAAGTAGAAAAGCGGTAAAGCACTACAAAGCTGCTTTGAAATGGAGTTTGAACGATCATGAGATGCAAGTGATCAGGACAAACATCAAAAGATGTCGAGCAAAGCGATTGATTTTGCTGTGGTAGCAACTCCTTACCTGCGTTCACTCCTCCAGTCATGGGGGAGTGTTAAAATTCGCTCCTCATGTGAGAGATATCCGGAAAACTAAGGGGTTACAAATAAGACAAAAATGGACATTTACGAAGAATACATAGAAAGTATTATTCAGATGGCAGATCAAGCTATAGATAATGGCCAAGATGATGAGGCCAAAAGATGGTTTGAGAGAGGATTGTGTGAAGAACCTGGTAGTGCCAAACTTCATTTTAGAATGGCTTGCCTACTTCAATACGGCCTTGATGATAAAGCGGGAGCTGAACAGCATTATTTGCTGGCAATAAAATTTAAGCCAGATTACAGAAATGCATACGACAACCTGGCACAGCTCTATCTGGATAATGAGAAGTACCCGGGTCTGGAAAAACTTATGCTAAAGGCCATCAAGGTGGAAGGCTTTAATAAAACCTTTGCTTATGAAAACCTAGGCAAGGCAGCAGAGGCTCAGGGTCAGTTTAAGAAGGCTATTGCCTTATACCGAAAAGGCATGATGCAAGCCCTTGACAACTACGATGTGGACGACCTGAAAGACCACATCAAGCGAAATAAGTATAAACGATTGAAGAAACGTTGGAAATTATGGCAACGAGAAAATTAAGCGGAAAAGACCTGAGAAAGCTCGGATTCCCTGAAGGTAGAGCCATTGGCGAAGCCATCAAGGCCATGGATGAGCATTACAAGGGCAAATCCATACTACATAAAAAAGCCATGTTGAAAAAGGTGGTCGAAAACCCAGGTCTTTATTTAAAACACGAGGCTTGGGGTCCGGTAGCGATGGCCCTGATCATCAAAACTGAGCACAATGAAACACTGGCTTTGAGGGAAAAGCGCATACCATATCATATATATGGGGCAGACGGCATTGAGCAAGGAGCAATCAACCAAATGGAGATTGCCATGAAATTGCCGGTGACTAAATACGGTGCACTAATGCCCGATGCACACCAGGGCTACGGACTGCCAATTGGCGGTGTATTGGCTACTGAAAATGCAGTGATCCCTTATGGAGTTGGCGTAGACATTGGCTGTAGAATGTGTATGACCATGTATGACATCCCTCCTGCTTTTGTGCATCAAAACACAGAAGCTTTGAAGGACATGTTAATGGAGAACACCAAATTCGGTCAGGCGGTATTTAAAAGGCCAAAAGACCATGAGGTGTTAGATAGAGGGCTTTTCAATGAAATCAACATCTTGAAATCATTGAAAGACACGGCCTGGAAGCAAATTGGATCTTCCGGAGGTGGCAACCACTTTGTGGAGTTCGGTATTACTGAAATCCACTCGGAGATCAATGAATTCAACCTGCCGGTTGGCAAGTATCTGTCGGTACTCTCCCATTCGGGATCGAGGGGACTTGGTGCGAATATCGCGAGACATTACACCAAGCTGGCCATGGATATGACCAAGTTACCGGGAGAAGCCAAACATCTGGCCTGGTTGGATTTAGATTCCGAAGCGGGTCAGGAATACTGGCAAGCCATGAATTTGGCAGGTGACTATGCCTCGGCATGCCACCACCAAATCCACGATAGGCTCGCTGCGGCCCTGGGTGAGCAACCATTGGCACTGATCGAAAACCACCACAACTTTGCCTGGAAAGAGCGAGATGCAGATGGAAACGAGATCATTGTGCATAGAAAAGGTGCTACCCCTGCAGGCGAAGGGGTGTTGGGAATAATTCCTGGCTCAATGACTTCACCAGGCTTTATTGTAAAAGGCAAGGGGAATGTGGATTCCATCAATTCGGCTTCGCACG
>NZ_DDDQ01000156.1:0-4733 GCF_002336325.1 Roseivirga sp. UBA1976
ACCTTCAACTCACTCCACATTTCAACATAAGCCAGTTTTGTGTAAGCAAGCCGGAGGTTACCCCAAGTACCTAATTGTGAGAGAACGTTTACTGCTCAAGTTGGAATACCTGTTGGCCATTGCTCAGGCAGAAGGTCTCGCCATCGAAACCTTTGGCTTCATTAGCGGCTATCGTACCCCTTTCTATAACAAGTCCATTGGTAATGTGCCCTACAGTCGCCACGTGTGGGGCGGGGCTGCCGATATTTTTATTGATCAGAATGGAGACGGACAAATGGACGATCTTAACAATGATGGGGTAGTAAACGATAAGGACGTGCGCTACTTCTATAACCTTGTAGAGGCAGAATACAATAAGCAGGAGTACAAAAAGTTTATTGGTGGCCTGGGCTTTTACAAGAAAAATAGTCGGCATAGTGGTTTCATTCATGTAGACGTACGAGGCAAAAAGGCCAGGTGGTAGCTGTTACGCTTAATGGCCAAGCTCTTCCATGGCCTCCTCCAACAAAGGGTCTTTACCCTCCGGAAATTGGCTTAGCGTAGTATTTATTTCCCGATCCGGGGCAATGCCCAAATAGTCCCAGTTGTAGCCATTAGCATCCAGAATTTTCTCGAACGTAAGGGAGAACCACCAGCCATTGAGCATTTCGAATCCCCTCACCGAGCCCTGGGACCCTGCTGTGCGCTGTCCTATTACCGTAGCGTTTTCCAGGAGCTTCATGGCCAGTACAAACCGTTCTCCCGCACTTACTGTATAGCGGCTGGTGAGCACTATCACCGGTTTGTTGTAGTAATAATGAATTGAAGGATTGACGAACCACTGATAGGCCTTATCGAAATCGTTGGGTAGTGGTCCGTTTTTATTGAACGATTGATGCCACAAAAGCTGGTTTTGTGTAAAGTAGGCGGCAAGAGCCTGAGCATATATAGCGCTGCCGCCATCGTTGTTGCGTAGGTCTATTATTAGCCCACTCGTGGAACGCAGGGCGTTCATAGCCTCCTGAATTTCGGGTGGAGGTTGGTTGTAGATTGTCCAGTCAGTAAAGTCAGGCAGGTAGAGGTAGCCAATATTTTGTTCCAACCGACCATAAACTGCCCGACTGTTTTCAGAATATAAGTCCTGCAGATAGTGGTTTTTAATTCGGGCTAAATCAACCGTTCGCTCATAGTTTAGGTAATTGAAGGTAAGAAAGGTGCTGTCGGGTGTTACCAAACGAATGTGCGGATCCTCAAGACTGGCAAGTAGTCGGGAGCAAATAACAAAAAATTCGCTTTCTGTAGTTTGGGCATTTAGCTCGTCTTGAGCCAGCCGGTAAGCCGCTTCAAAATCCGGTCGTTGGTCAAAGTTGGCATAGTATGCCTTGGTGGTTTCATACAAATGCCTTAAAACCAATTCTTTATTACTCCTTTCGGCTTCTTCCATCAGGCAGCCGTTTAGTAATAGGACGAAAATCAGGGCAATCCATTCTTTCATACTTACAACCGATATTCCAATAGAACCAACCATTGCAGGCGTATGCCTTTAGACACGTTGGGATAATTAATTTTGTAATGCTCGAACATTAGTTCGGAGCGCAGGCTGAGTGCATCAGAGAGCTCCCGAGCATAGAAAACCTGTAAGGTATATTGCCAAAAGCCATTGAAGGGTAATGACCACTCACCGTATTTTACTATACCCTTTTTCTGAAAAAGGTCGGCCAGAAAAACTTCATCTAAAGTGAACTGTGGGCGGTGAAGGTAGGCTAGTATAGGAAGCTGCACCTGCCAGCCTACTTGTTCTTTACCCGGTAAATAGGCGCCACTATACACCGCAAACAAACCGTTGACCGACTCCCAGCTATAGCCATCCAAAGGAGTATAGACTCTGAAAAAAGTGGTGGAACGCAATGAGCCACCCAGGGAATGTACCCACAGCGATTTTTGTTTGAGGCTGTAAAGTAAGGTATAGCTAATATCCACCCAATGCCATTCCCTTGTTTCAGTACCCACCTTTGTGCGCATGGGGTAGGCGTTGGTTAAAAGACTCGAAGTGGCTTGTATATTGAGCCGGTGCGTGTATTGCCGAGTGTTTAGGGAAGCTCCCAGAGTAAGCGGGAAACCATATCCGGAATAGCTGAGGGGAGACCCGGCTAGATCGTACGACTGCACGGTTTGCACCCCCGTACCCAGGCGTAGAAATGTGCCTTGCTGGCCTATGGCCTTCAGACCAACGCATAGAAAGAGTATGAAGGCTCCGTATTTCACCATTCCTCCAGTTTTCCACGGTCCATTACATGTCCTGATTCTACCCGTTGAGTCATTATAAAAACATCTTCTTCAGGAATGCCCACAATATCCTGTACCAACTCGAGAAAGCTTTTCTGAAGTTGTTTTATGCCCTCAGAGGGCCACAACGTAGGAAGGTTTATTTCAGCCCTCAGGCTGTAGTGTGCTCCGGCTGTCAGATAGTCCGTAAGCAATACAATGTTAATGTCGGCCGGACGGAGCCGATTCAGAATAGACCACGCTTTTACCAGTCGGTTCCAGTCGGCCGGTTCAGCGTATTTTTCAGAAACATAGCAGGTAAGTAAAGGGGCGTTTATATACATAAAGGGTGTAACCTGAACACCCACCCCTAAAGGCCTCTTTAAAGAGAATTAAGATTTATTTTCATTACCTTTACAGTTAGAGAAGAAGGAGGCTTATGAACACCTCCTCCTTTGAACCAAATTGTTAATAAGACTAAAGGTTCATCCCTACTTGTAAAGGTCTTTAGTTTCAATAGTGAAAGAACTAAACGAAATCCCCAGTGTCGTAAACTGGAACGGATAACTCCCTTGGTTCTTTTCCTTTAAGAAAAAGGGAAATGCTCAACATCTCCCTCTCTCTCTAAGAATTGTTAAGTTTGAAAATCGTTAAGAAGACCTGCAAGAATATACAGGTTGAAAGGTTTACTGCTTAACGCCTCATTTGCTCAAAGCAGCACAACCCCATAATAGCTATTTCCAAACTGTTAAACGAGGGGTTCTTTAACTCCTCAAAAATTGTCCCTTTTAGGATTATAAAGTTAATAAAAATAATCCAAAAATAACTTTGATATACAAAAGGCTGGCCGGAGGGAATTTTTATTAAATTTAAGGCCAAGGATATTAGTGAGTACTAATCTGTGTTCGACAACTTAGAAATCGCCAAGTTTAAAAGTGTCTTACGAATGCGAGATTATTACCACGCCCATATGCGTGGTTTTGTCTGCATTGTGAGATACGGGTGTTTGGCGATACCCTAAGTTGGCAGTGTAGATTAAAGACCACGCTATCTTTTTTCTTTTCAACAACTTAAAAATTGCCAAAATGAAAACCGCACTAGTTACACTTTTGTGCCTTATGGGCTTTCTATGCTCAGGGCAGGATGACTGTTCAAAGTACATAACGGTCAAGACCCTTCAAGGAATAAAATTCGCCCAACAGAACGAGAGGATAATCATTAAAAAGGGAGAGGACGTTTTCGCCATAGGGCTTATCCTTCAGGAGCGCAGAATAAGCTTTGGTGTTCTATTGAATGAAGAAGCCAGTGTCTGCCTGAAAGGTAATGAACCCATGATAGTCACCTATAAGGATGGAACTAACTCAAAACTCAACAACTCATTCCCCAGTGATTGTGAAGGAGGCTATACTGTTGTATTCGGTCAGGGTTCTATTGAAGGGTTGAGAGCTCTCATAGAAAAGGAGGTCAAAAGTATTAAGTTCAAGACCGACAAAGGGGAAGTAATCATTGAACTAGACGACAAGCAAAGCTCTAATTTAAAAAGCACATTCAAGTGCCTCGCAACGGTAGAATTGTAGCTTATTTTACCCATTTAATTTCCACCCTAAAATTTTTTAAATCGGCCTCTACTCATTGTATTGGCTGATTTTTTGTGCTTTTCAAGAAACTGAAAGTGGCGTGATTTTACGGTTTTTCGAACATTTAAAAATCTGTTCTATACCTTTGCTATCAACAAATCAAAAAGAGACCCCAAAGGGTCTCCCGAAATGATTTGTTAGAGGGTGAAAGATGGTCTCATTAGCCAGTCCTACACCGAGTTTAGTATACTCAACTCTTTTATAAAAAACCTCTACTAGCCTAGAGGTCAAAAGGGGTAGTGAGAGCTATCCCTTTTGCATTACAAATATAAGCGTTTGTTCTGTAACGAAAAAGTTGATAAGATAAATAATTATAATTGTAATTATAAAAATGCAATTAATTTTAAATTAGTATCAACAAAGTTATTTAATATAATACAATTTATTATATTTATAGCTCAAACACGAATCGTTATGAACTTCAAATCGTTGCCCCAGTTGTTAGACTACTTCAAGGAAGAACAAACAGCCATTGAGTATTATGAAAAAATCCGCTGGGGAGGAAATCCAACCTGTCCTCATTGCGGTAAGGAAAAGCCCTACAAGACCAACAGGGGCTGGAGATGTTCAGACAGTTCTTGCGATAAGAAGTTTACTGTAAAGGTCGGGACAATCTTTCAGAGCAGTAAGATCCCTTTTAGGACATGGTTTGCAGCTATATGGCTAGCCACCAACCACAAGAAAGGAATAAGCAGCGTTCAACTATCAATTGACCTAGGAATAACCCAGAAGACGGCTTGGTTCGTGCTTCACAGAATACGTGAGATGCTGAAGGAGAAAGCTCCTGCAATGTTAGGTGAGAACAATATGGTAGAGGCCGATGAAACCTACATAGGCGGAAGGGAGACCAAC